>JADGAL010000412.1 GCA_015232025.1 Alphaproteobacteria bacterium | reverse complement strand
CGCCTTGATCCTGGTGGCCGAGGACAATCCGGTCAATCAGCAGGTCATCCTGCGCCAACTCGATCGGCTGGGATTCGCGGCCGAACTGGCCGGCGACGGCGCCGAGGCGCTGGAGCTTTGGAAGACCGGCCGCCACGCCCTGCTGTTGACCGACTGCCAAATGCCCGAGATGGACGGCTTCGCGCTGGCCGCCGCGGTGCGCGAGACCGAGCGCGGCGGCGATCGCCGCACGCCGATCGTCGCCTTGACCGCCAACGCCCTGCGCGGCGAGGCCGAGCGCTGCCTGGCCGCCGGCATGGACGACTATCTGAGCAAGCCGGTCGAATTGGCCACCCTGCGCCGCGTCGTGCTGCGCTGGCTGCCCGAGTCCACCCCCGGACCGGCGTTGCGCGAGGGGCCGCTGCACGACGCCTTCGCCGACGATCCGGTCATGCTGCGAACCCTGTTCGATGAATTCCTGCGCGGCACCCGCGCCTTGCTCGACGGCTTGGCCGAGGCGTCGCGCCAGGGCGATCCCCAGGCGGCGCACGCCATCGCCCGCGAGATCGCGGACTCGGCCGCCATGGTCGGCGCCGTCCGTCTGCGCGCCGCCGGCAGGGATTTCGTCAAATCCGGCGAGCCAAATCACGCCGCCCGTGCGCTGGCCCGGATGGAGGAGTCGTTCCGAGAGATTGAATCACGCGTGACACTCCCATAGGTCATGGTACCTTCGGTGACGGAGGTGGCCCATGACCATTGAATTCCCCGAGGTCGCGAAAAAGGAACGCGACTGCATCACGCGACGCCTGAACCTCACGGATCAGCCCGGCGAATGGCGCGGCTTGGCGCTGTCGGGGGGCGGCATCCGCTCGGCGGCGTTCGCCATGGGCGTGCTGCAAAGCCTCGAAGGAAAATGCCTGGACGGGTTTCACTATCTGTCGACCGTCTCGGGCGGCGGCTTCACGGGCGGCGCGCTGACTTGGTTCCGCTCGCTCGGAGTGCCCTTTCCGTTCGGCGTGCGGGGCCAGGGATCGCGGTGCGACACGGTTGGGCCGGCGACCAAATTGCTCAACCACATCCGCCAGCGCGGCAACTATCTCGATCCCGGCCGTGGCCTGACCATGGCCTCGCTTTTGGCGGTGACGCTGCGCACCATGCTGCTGACCGCGGCGACCTATCTCGGGCTGGCCGCCCTGGTGTTTTGGGGGCTGCTCGAACTCGGCTGGTTGTCGAGCGCCCCGGGACGCCCGCTGAACGACCTGATGCGGTTTGGCGGGCTGGCGTTGGCGCTGTTCGCCGTCGGGGCGGCGCTTTACTCGCTGGCCACCCTTGGGCTTTCCCCGCCGCGTCCGAAGCGGACGACGCGGGCGTCCTCCTCGTGGCGCTACGCCTTGCGCCGGACTAGCCAAAAGGCGTCGGGCATGGCGTTGACCGCCGCAATGGTCGCGCTGGCGATCGGCGCCATACCGATCGTCGTCGGCGGCGTGGCCGCCCGTGTGGACCCGTTGTTTTTCCGCGACCCCGCCGAACGCGCCATGCTGATCGGCGGCGCCCTGTTCCTCGCCTCGCCGCTCGCCGTGTGGATGTTGTACGACAAGGCGCGCAAGGGGGCCGCGCTCGACCTGCCCGGATCGGCGCTCGCCGTGCTGGGCGCGTCCGGCGCCGTTCTGGGGCTGCTGTTCCTGTCCTACGGCATGGCGTCGCGGATGCACGAGGGGTTCGGATGGCTGGCGGCCGGCGCGATCTTCGCGGTGGCGCTGGGGTTGTTGCGCAATATCAACCACTTTTCGCTGCACCGCATGTATCGCGACCGCCTGATGGAGGCCTTCACGCCCGATTTGCCGGTGAAGCCCGAAGGCGCCTGGGGGCCGGCGGACAGGGCCGACCAGGGCTGGCTGGCCGATCTCGCCCCCTGCCCAAGCGGCGGCTGTAAGGTCTGCAAGCCGCCGTCCGGCCCCTACCACCTGATCAACGCCAATGTCGTGCTGCCCAATTCGAAGGACATCCGCTATCGCGGCCGGGCCGGCGACAACTTCCTTCTCTCGCCGCTGGCTTGCGGCAGCGACGCCACCGGCCGGGTCTGGACCGTCGATTTCGCCACCGGAGGCGAGGGGGTGTCCCTGCCCTCGGCGATCGCCATCTCGGGCGCGGCGGTCAACGCGCACACCGGCGGGGCGTCCTCGCCCACCCGCAGCGGCGCGCTCGGCTTGCTGATGGCGATGTTCGGGCTGCAACTGGGCGTCTGGGTGGCCAATCCGCGTCACAAGATGGTTAGCCGCGCGTGGCCCAACGACCTTTATCCCGGCCTTGGCGGCGTGGTGGGCGTGGGTATGGATGAGAATGCCTGGATGGTGATGCTGAGCGACGGCGGTCACTTCGAGAATCTGGGGCTCTACGAGTTGTTCCGCCGCAAGCTTGACCTGATCGTGGTCAGCGACGCCGGTTGCGACCCCAAGTTCAGCTTCGCCGACCTTGGCAACGCGATCGAAAAGGCGCGGGTGGATTTTGGCATCCAGGTGACGTTCGACACGCCGCTCGCCGACCTCGTTTCCGACGCCTCGACGATGGCCCGGCGCGGCTTCGCGGTGGCCACCATCCTCTATCCGAACCAAAGGCCCGGCAGGCTGGTCTACCTGAAGCCGACCCTGACCAACGACCTTCCGGCCGATCTTTACGCCTATCGCGCCGCGAACGCCGCCTTCCCGCATCAATCGACGGCCGATCAATTTTTCGACGAGGCCCAGTTCGAGGCCTATCGCGAACTGGGCTACCAACTTGGCAAGGCGGTTGCCAAGGAACTGCCATGCGAAGCCGACCGCCACACGGCGCCCGCCAAGCCGACGCCCCAGAGGGCGAAGAAGCCAGCCTTGGTGGGGGCATGATCCGCTCCGGTCAGCCCGCCCGCACGCGGGCGATGAACGAGTCCACCTCGCGCCGAAGATTCTCGGACTGGCGCGACAACTCCCCAGCG
>JADGAL010000411.1 GCA_015232025.1 Alphaproteobacteria bacterium | reverse complement strand
GACGTGATCGAGGCGCTGGCCAAGCCGCCGGCCCCGGCCCCGGCGCCCAAGCCGGCCGCCCCCGCCTGGGCCGCGCCCTCGAAGGCGCAAGACGTCCGCGGCGAGGAGCGGGTCAAGATGACCCGCCTGCGCAAGCGCATCGCCGAGCGTCTGAAAGAGGCGCAAAACACCGCCGCCATGCTGACGACCTTCAACGAGGTCGACATGACGGCGCTGAACGCCTTGCGCAACCAGTACAAGGACGGCTTCGAGAAGAAGCACGGCGTCAAGCTGGGCTTCATGTCGTTCTTCGTGAAGGCGGCCGTCGCGGCGCTCAAGGACTGGCCGGCCGTCAACGCCGAGATCGACGGCGACGAGTTGGTCTACAAGAACTACTACGACATCGGCGTCGCGGTCGGCACGCCGCAAGGCCTCGTGGTGCCGGTGGTGCGCAACGCCGACCAGATGAGCTTTTCCGACATCGAGAAGAAGATCGCCGAGCTGGGCAAGCGCGCCCGCGACGGCAAGCTGTCGATGGAGGAACTGACCGGCGGCACCTTCACCATCTCGAATGGCGGCGTCTACGGCTCGCTGATGAGCACCCCGATCCTCAACCCGCCGCAATCGGGCATCCTGGGCATGCACAAGACCATGTCGCGCCCGATGGTGGTCGAAGGCGGACGCATCGAGGCCCGCCCGATGATGTATCTGGCGCTGTCCTACGATCACCGCGTCATCGACGGCCGCGAGGCGGTGTCGTTCCTGGTGCGGGTCAAGGACTGCATCGAAGACCCGGCGCGCATTCTGCTGGGGATGTGACTTTCACCACCGCTTGAACAGGGGAGGCGTTTCATGAGCGACAGCTTCGACGTCGTCATCATCGGCGGCGGGCCGGGCGGCTATGTGGCCGCCATCCGCGCGGCGCAGTTGGGCCTGAAGACCGCCTGCGTCGAGAAGCGCGGCACCCTGGGCGGCACCTGCCTGAATGTCGGCTGCATCCCCTCCAAGGCGCTGCTGCAATCGTCGCATCACTTCGACACGGCCCGTCATCATCTGGCCGAGCACGGCATCCGCACCAGCGTCGAACTCGACCTGGCCGCCATGCTGGGCCGCAAGGACAAGGTGGTCGGCACCCTGACCAAGGGCATCGAGGGCCTGTTCAAGAAGAACAAGGTGACCTACGTGGTCGGCGCCGGCCGCATCGCGGCGCCCGGCACGGTGATCGCCACCCTGGCCGATGGCGGCGAACAAACCCTGTCGACCAAAAGCATCGTCATCGCCACCGGCTCGGAGGTCACCCCGCTGCCCGGCGTGACGATCGACGAGAAGGCCATCGTGTCGTCGACCGGCGCGCTGACCCTGCAAACCGTCCCCACCCACATGGTGGTGATCGGCGCGGGGGTGATCGGGCTGGAGTTGGGCTCGGTGTGGCGCCGCCTGGGCGCCCGCGTCACGGTGATCGAATATCTCGACCGCGTGCTACCCCCCTTCGACGGCGAAGTCTCGAAGCAGATGCAGCGCATCCTGGAGAAGCAGGGCCTGGCCTTCAAGCTGGGCCACAAGGTCTCGGGCGCCACCTTGGCCGAGGGCGGAGTCTCGCTGTCCGTCGAGCCCGCCGCCGGCGGCCCCGCCGAGCAGATCGACGCCGACGTGGTGCTGGTCGCCATCGGCCGGCGCCCCCACGTCGAGGGCTTAGGCCTGGAACAAGCCGGGATCGGCCTGACCAACAAGGGCTTCATCCAGGTCGACGACCACTTCCAGACCGGCGTGCCCGGCATCTACGCGATCGGCGACGTGATCGGCGGCGCCATGCTGGCCCACAAGGCCGAGGACGAGGGTGTCGCGATCGCCGAACTGCTGGCCGGCCAGAAGCCGCACGTCAATTACGACGCGATTCCCAGCGTGGTCTACACCCACCCCGAAGTCGCCTCGGTCGGCCTGACCGAGGAGCAGTGCAAGGCCAAGAACATCGCCTACAAGGCCGGCAAGTTCCCCTTCATGGCCAATTCGCGCGCCCGCTGCAACGCCGACGCCGACGGCTTCGTCAAGATCCTGGCCGACGCCACCACCGACCGCGTCCTAGGCGCCCACATCGTCGGCCCCGAAGCCGGCGACCTGATCGCCGAAATCGTGCTGGCGATGGAATATGGCGGCTCGGCCGAAGACGTGGCCCGCACCTGCCACGCCCATCCCGGCCTGGGCGAAGCCCTCAAGGAAGCCGCCCTGGCGGTGGACGGACGGGCGATTCATATTTGACCATTGGGCGTTATCGGCGTGTCCGGGCAATGTACGGGCCGTCTCCGTCAATCATGTAAGATGACACTTCTTGACTTAGATTCCTATCCTCGGGGAAGAAGTCTACCAACTGCAGGTAGCCGGGAAAGTGACGAACAACAAGTGCATCTTGGAAAATACTTGATGTTGCATCGAGCACAATGTGACCAAGAATCTTTCTCTGATTTTGGCATGGCTGATTCAGTAGCTCGAACGACGAAAATTCAATGACCCAAACCATGCGAGGCAGGCTATGCTGCATGATCAGGCGTTTTGCGCCCCGACACATATCCGTTGAAACAAGTCTATTCTTATATCTCGCCCCACTGGCAAGGTATGTTCGCGCTATAGTTGCTCGCGACGACACCAATGAAACAAAGGTTTGTGCGACGGGAAGTGATTGTGGCGCCTGGACGGCTATATGTTTTTCATAGTCTTTCCAGTTGTCAGCAAATTCAATCAACTGACTGCGTGCACACTCCTCTGCCTGCTCAGCCGTTAAAAACACTTTCGTAGGCACTGGGATTATAATGAAGTATACGTGATCACGCACCGTGAACTCTGAATACCCGCCCTCGCATGACTTTCCTTCAATCGGCATGTTCAGATATGGCCCGGAAGCATCGTCATGTATGACGAAATTTGTGCAGAACAATCCATGGCTCGGTGATTGCGGCAGAGATGTACCTTCTGGCCTCTGGTCAATATTATATCCAACGAC
>JADGAL010000410.1 GCA_015232025.1 Alphaproteobacteria bacterium | reverse complement strand
GCCCGACTCGGCGAGGGGCCGCTGTTCCGGCCGGTCGACCGGTTCGGCCGGCTGGGCGAGGAGCGGCTTCAGGGCCGGGCGGTCGCCCGGATCGTCAAGCGGGCGGCGGTCCACCAGGCCCGCGCCGCCGGCTTCAGCGAGGCCGAGGTCGCCGAGCTGGCCGCCGTGGTCGGCGGCCACTCGCTCCGCTCCGGCTTCGCCACCAGCGCCGCCAAGGCGGGCATGGGTGAGTGGGAGATCATGCGCCAGACCTGCCATAAGAAGAGGGAGACCTTGCAACAATACATTCGACTCGGCACCCTGTTCCGCCCGGTGACCACCATTCTCGACCTATGAGGGGGCGCCCCCATGGGAGGGGGGACGAAATTGGTGGCACGCGGCTCATAATGGCTTCTTTTCGGCCCCTTGCGCGGGCGCCCTCCACCAGATTTGTGCCCCCTCCCATGGGGTGCCCGACCCTGTGCTATAAGTGGTGGTCACACCGCGCGCGGGGAAAGCATGAGGAAGAACAGAGGAGAGGCGATCACCGATCCGCCGCTGCGGCGCATGCACGACCTCCGCTGGCCGGCCGGCTTCCGCTGCGCCTGCGGCCGCCGCGACGCGCGGCTCACCGACCTTGAGCGAATCGTCTACACCTGCGCCTGCGGTAAGCGCTCGACGCTGACCGCGAACACCCGGCTCGCCGGAACGCGCTTGCCGCTCGATGTGTGGTGGCGCGCCGCCGGCCTGTTCGCCCGGCTTGGCCCGACCCTCCGAACCCATCAGATCGAACGCCACTTCGAACTGCCACACAAGACGGCTTGGCGCGTCCTCGACCTGCTCCGCCGAGCCTGCGCCGCCCGTCCGCGCGCACCGCTCAGGGCACCCTTCGGGATGGAAGGCGTCCGCGTCGTCCACCCCGAGATCGGCGCCGTCGTGGCCTTGATCCCATTGGCCGGTCCACGGGACGCCTTCCTGTTTGGCTTGCCCGATTGGAGCGTCCGCAGCCTAGTCAAGTTCATTCAGAGAAAGACAAAAGCTGGAGATACGCTCATCTACGGCCCAAACATATCATATGATATGCGCAATGCCAAGATAACTCAATACAGGGTCTCTGGGCAATGGCACATCGAAACAAGCCATTTTTTCGACAAAGTGAATCGTCTCTTACATATACGCGCTGGCAATCGCGCGACTCTTGACGATATCCTTGATTTTGCAGAACTTCATTACGGCTGCGCCGCAGATCAGCGCCGCCTGGTTCTTCTGCGGGGCCTGCTGGAAAACATTTTCTGCAGGAAAGGTGACCAAATTACCGTCGAAACAGGTAACGCCCCAGGCATAGTTCGATATGTTGCGCATGTCCGGGCAAGGCAATACAAAATGTCGCGCGTAACCCGGCGCAAATCGAGGCCCTGACCTCTCATTTGCCAATACTCCGGGGCCCGTGCGACCCTAACACTTACATGATTTGCGCACGCGCCCCAGTACCGAAGCACCCGAATCAGGGTTTCGAAGCCTTGTGGGTCGATTCGAAATTCGAGGTTCCCGCGGCGGCGGGCCGGCCGGTCGTGCTGCGCGCCTTCGCCCTCGGCCGGCCGGCCGGCGACGGCCCCTTTGTCGTTCACTCACGTCGCACCATCCGCGTGCGGCACACCCCGATCGGCGATCACCCGGTGATCCTCGAAATCACCGTCACCCGTTATCGATCGACCGGCTCCGGAAAAGTGATGGCCGCGCCCACGCCCGATCTCGCGCCCGGTCATCGCCTCACGCGGCAGCTGGCGGCCTTGGTCCAGAGGCTGGCGGTGTCTGACTCGGTATCCACCGTCGCGAAGCGGGTGGGCTTGAACAGCCGCATCGTCCGGCAACTCGCCACCCCGGTGCGCCGCGGCTTCATCGCCAACTACGTCACCGAGGCACCGATCTGGCTGGCCATCGACGAAGTGCACGACGGCCACAAGAAGTACGCGGTCCTCACCGACGCCCGGGCCGGGACGGTCATCGACATCCTGCACAACGCCGAGAAATCCACCGTCGCCGCGGCGATCCGCCGGCTCCTCAACTGCGAGCGAATCGAGGCGATCGTCACAGACCTGTTCGAATCCTATCTCTCCGCGACGGCGGAAGCGCTGGCAGGCGTCCGCCACGTAGCCGACCGCTGGCACATCCAGAAGTTGTCGCACGCCGCCTTTAACGAAGAACGCGCGGCGATCTTCTCGGCGCCGCCGTCCGAGGGTGACCGCCTTGGCGTCCTGCTACGCCAAGCCGCGCATTTGGTCGACAAGCCGCCCGACAAGCTGGAAGGAGCCGAGGCGCAGATCGTCGAACTCCTGTTGACCCACCATCCCCGTCTGAAAGTCGCCTACCAGCTGGAAAAAGATTTCTTCGCTCTTTACGCGATTGCCAGCCGCCGGACGGCCGAGCGGCATTTCGACAAATGGACCTCACGCATTCCGCCCGAGATGGATGCCACTTTTGGTAAGTTCGCACGCACCTGTAACGCGAATCGCGAAGCGATCTTCAGTTACTGGGATGTCCGCTACGACCTCACCGATGGCAAGGTCAAGACCTGCACCACTTCCGCAGCCGAAAACGCGAACAAAAAAATCAAGGCGCTGCTCCAGCAGGGCTTCGCCACCTTCACGATGCTGCGCCAGACGGTGCTCCTGCGGCTCGGTCCGCACTCCGCGGACGAGGTGGTGCGCATTGCCAAAACGCCTCGCAACGGCGCTGCCGCCCCGGTGATCGAGGCGGTCGCTCCCTGTACAGCCCTCCCGCAGCCCCCCGCGACGCTGTTCGCGCCCGGCGAACTGGCACCCGAGCCGTTGCGGGCCGAGCGGCCGACGGCGTTGGGCCCCCGGCCGCGCCGGAGCGCCGGCCCGGTAGAGAACCAGCTGTCACTCTTGCCGTCGCTGACCTTGCCGGCTGTTGGAATGCGGCGGGCGACGCCGGCGTGCCGGGCGGAGGGCGGGCCGTGACGGCCCAGCCCGGGGTGGCCGCCTGGCCG
>JADGAL010000040.1 GCA_015232025.1 Alphaproteobacteria bacterium | reverse complement strand
TGGTGAGGCTGTCCACAGCGGCGTGACCATCGGCGTTTCGAGGACGCGGGCGCCATCGGCGCAGCAACGGCTATCGCCAACCCGTTGAAATCGATGGAGCGGGTGAAGGGAATCGAACCCTCGTCGTAAGCTTGGGAAGCCGTTCAGGACTGGCTTGTTATTGCCATTCCAAAGCGGGATCAACGCCTTATATGTTGCTCACGATTGCTGGCTCGTGCTGGAGTCGCACATTACGTGGTCCAATTTGGTCCAAGACACGCGGGCAAAAAAAATCCAAAAAGCCGACCCTGTTTTCGGTTATGATCGTCCCAGTGAAATTTTGCGCTAAGCAAACGATGCTGCACAAGGGCACTCTGAAACTGAGAATGGCCACCAGAGGGCAGAGCATGACTCGCCCCAACCGTGAGCGGCGGCGATCGCTCCAGTCAGTCGCGAGACTGACCGACCTTTGGCAGACGGGACAAACTCGATTGCAGGCTGACGCCTGATTTCGAGTACTGCTGCGAGCCGGGGTATCCCGGCTCCGCACGAGGCTCTGATAATGTGGATAGCCGAGAGGGGCCCGCAAGACCGGCCCCACCCGTGAGCGGCGGCGACCGCTCCAGTGACCGCACGTCACTGACTGGCGAGCAGCCGGGACAAGTCGCAGCGGGGGCGGATGCCTGGCTGCGAGCACTGCTCCAGCGGAGGGCTGGCGCGCATCCAAAGGTGCGCGATGTCGAGCTATGTCCAGGGCCCCGTTCCCCTCTATCTGACCCGGAAGCAGGTTGAACGCTATTTTCCGGTTTCGGCGAAAGCGCTGGCCACTCTGGCGACAAGGGGTGGTGGTCCACCCATGATCAAGATCGGGAAGAAGGTCGTCTACGCGACCCGCGACATCATCGGCTGGTTCGAGGCGAGGCGGATCGACGACGCATCAATCCCGGCGAAGCGAAAGCGGGGACGCCCGACCAAGGCGGAGCAGATCGCCCGTCGTGCCGCCCACGCCGGCCGTGGCTCGCCGCCATGACAGACGGCACAATGGCGTCCCCCGATCCGGGTCGCGCCCCCTCGACGGAAGATCGATATCGCAAGATCGTCGACCAACTTCTCGCCCGATGCAGTGCTGCGGGCAGCGCACACCCAACGGCCGAGGATTTGGCGCATTGGATGGCCGCCCACAAGGATGGGTGGTCACGCTCGACGTGGCGCCAGTACCGTGCTGCCTGCGCAGCGCTGTTCGGTCCCGATTTCAAGAAGATGCTGGATGAATTGCCGGCGGGCGAGTCGCTCCGACGTGGTATCCGTACGTCGGCACTGAAACGCAAGCGTATACCACCTCAAGATCTGGGCCGCTTGATCAAGCAACTTGGAAAGATTAATAAAGATTCCGCAAAGATGGCGATCCTGATGCTTGTTTGTGGCATTGTGACTGGCCTTCGCCCCAGCGAATGGAAATCGGCAAAGCTCATACGCTCTACGGACGGGAGTGTTCACTTGGATGTCATCAACGCCAAAGCCACCTACGGCAGGGCACATGGCCCATGCCGAACCATTTGGCTGCCAACATCCGACCCCGTTCTGTTCCAATGGTTGACCTGTCTTCTCACCATCGTCGGCCACCTGAATTCATCCGACAACTTCGAACGCACCCTCGCTGCCGCCCGAAAAGCGCTGCAACGAGCCAATCGAACCTTGTGGCCCGACCGCGAGGAGACGTATTCCTTCTACTCATGCCGCCATCAGGCTTGCGCCAATTGGAAGGCCAATGGATTTTTGGTCACCGAGATCGCCGCCTTGATGGGGCATCGGTCGCAGGATACCGCAACCACGCATTATGGTCGCCGCTCTGCCGGTCGATCCAGTGTGTATCCCGGCCAGGAGACGATCATTGTTCGGGCGGATTCCGAGGACGTAGCAAGGGTTCGATCGTTCGAGTTGTCCCGCCAGAGCCGTCGTGCGCTCGAAGGAGACCTTGAGCCGCTCGCATCTTCTCCAGCCCCCTGGTAGGCGGCAGTTCGACGTCCACCAGAATCAGGGGGGGACGAGTTGGACGGCAAGGCCAGGGCGAAGCCGAAGATGAGGCCCACCGGAGCCCCGGTCACCGGCACTCGGCTGACCCTGGAATGGCAGGCGGCCCGCGCCATCACCGGCGCACGGTGGAACGGCCCGCTGTTCTTCGGCCTGCGCAAGCACGGCAAGCTGGAGGGCGGCCGATCAAGCCGATGCCCGCGCGCGAGGTGCGCTGCGCCGTCCACACCCGCAAGTCCAACGAGGAGGGGCTGGAACAGCCTCGACGCCCAGCGGAAATCCTGCGCGGCCTACATCGCCAGCCAGAAGACCGAGGGCTGTGCCGAACCGCCACGACGACGGCGGCTTCTCGGGCGGCACCCTGGAGCGCCCGGCGCTGATCCGCCTGCTGCGCGCCATCGACGCGGGCGAGGTAGACGTGGTGGTGGTCTACAAGATCGACCGCCTGTCGCGCTCGCTGATGGATTTCGCCAAGTTGGTCGAGATCTTCGACCGCAACGCCGTCACCTTCGTCTCGGTGACACAGTCGTTCAACACTACCACCTCGATGGGCCGGATGACGCTGAACATCCTGCTGAGCTTCGCGCAGTTCGAGCGCGAGGTGATCGGCGAGCGCATCCGCGACAAGTTCGCCGCCTCGCGCAAGAAGGGGATGTGGATGGGCGGCGTGCCGCCGCTGGGCTACGACGTAATCAAAGCGCAAGTTGGTGGTCAACCCCGCCGAGGCCGAATCTGGTGCGCCACATCTTCGACCGCTTCCTCCAGGTCGGCTCCGCCACCCTGCTGGTCAGGGACCTGAACGCCGCCGCCACCGCACCAAGTCCTGGACCAACCAGGACGGCAATCTCCGCGAGGGCGCACCCTTCGCCAAGGGCTTCCTCTACAAGATGCTGGAGAACCGGGTCTATCTCGGCGAGGCGGTCCACAAGGGCGTGGCCCATCCCGGCGAGCATGCGCCGATCATCGACCGCGTCACCTGGGACCGGGTGCAGGCGATCAAGGCCGACAACGCCCCCAGGAAGCGTGCCGCCGCCACCCGCGCCACCACCCCGGCGCGGTTAAGGGGCTGGTGACCTGCGCCCATTGCGGCCGGTCCATGACGCCGACCCACACCCGCAAGAACGGGCGGCTTTATCGCTACTACACCTGCATGAAGGCCATCGGCGCCGGCCACGCGGCATGCCCGGTGCGCAGCGTGGCCGCCGGCGAGATCGAGGCGGTGGTGATCGGGCAGGTCCGCGCCCTGCTGCTGGCGCCGGAGATCCGCGCCCGGGGCCGAGCGGATGGCGCCGACCATTCCGCCGGCCGATTTGCATGCCGCGCTCGACCGCTTCGAGGCGGTGTGGGACGAATTGTTCCCCGCCGAGCAGGCCCGCATTCTCCAACTGCTGTAGAGCAGGTGCGCATCGAGCCCGACGGCGCCGAAATCCACCTGCGCGCCGAGGGGCTGGCCAGCGTGGTCGCCGACATCACCGCCCAGGCCGCCGACAGGAGCGCGGCATGACCGACGTCCGAATCGACGCCTTCACCATCCGGGTGCCGCTGAAGCTGCGGCGGCATGGGGCGCGCAAGCTGGTGATCGTGCCCGAGGGCGGCGGCGTGCCGGAGGCGAAGCACCCGGCGTCGGACGAGACGCTGATCAAGGCACTGGCCCGGACGCATCGCTGGAGGCGCATGCTGGAAGGGGGACAGGTGCGCTCGCTGAACGAACTGGCCGAGGCCGAGAAGACCAACCCGTCCTATCTGTCCCGCATCTTCCGCCTGACCCTGCTGGCGCCCGACATCGTCGAGGCCATTCTCGCCGGCCGCCAGCCGCGCACCCTGCAACTGGCCGATCTGATGGACGAGATGCCGGTCGAGTGGGAGTGGCAGCGCGAGATGTTCGGGATAAGTCATTGATGGCTTTCCCTGGGCGTGACACAAGAATGTGATGTACAAGTCGTCGAACGGGCGCGGAAGGATCGGCGCGACCATGCAATCCATCCCAGGAATTCCACTATTTGCACGCAGTGGCGTGAAGCTTCCCATGGTGGCGAGCGCCAATAGGAAATAGTACGGAAATGCCCACAAACGACCATGAAATAATCAAGTTCGATACCAACACCGACCCGGTGCATTCACCTTTTATCAGGTACTGCGCGATACCTTTGCGGGTCAACACATGCAAGATCATCCGTTTCGACAACAGGTTGTACCAGAAGATGTCCCCTAGGCAGTTTCGTCCCCGACTTCCCCACCAGTCGCTGCAGCGCCTACACAACCTGCTGGCCGTGCACTCAGGAACTGGTCTGGCTGCCGCCTTGAGGGAAGCCGCAGGGAATCTGTCTGAGGTCGAGGCCCAGATGAAGGCCGAAGAGGAAGTGATCCTCCTGGTCCTCGCCGATCTCGCCGCCTTGGGGTGGAGATTCCGGGCGGTCAAGGGCGCTATCTACATGGTTCCGGCCACCCAGGCTGACCTTCCGCCTGCGATGGCCAAGGAACTGCTCCGCAGGCCGCTACTGCATGCACGCGATGCCCAGTTGGCAGAGGCCAGCAATAAAACCTTCCTGGAAAGCATGCACCGTTCCCGCAAGCACAAGGGGATATCTGTCACCATCGAGAATCTGGTCGACGATGGCCCAACCCTGGCCGCCGCGCTGAAGGAAAACCGCGACGGGGATTTGAAGAAGGTGGTCGATCCGTACCTGCAACTGGTTGATTCGACGACCCGCTGCGAGCACACCGGCCTGAAGTTAGTCGATGTTTGGCGGTACTTCCGCCACACTTGGTCCCTGGTCTACCGGCCGACGCCGGGGCGCACCATCAATTTCATCGTCCGGAACGCCGCTCGCCCTCACCACCCGGTGATCGGCATCATCGGATTAGCCAACGCCGTCTTCCAGTTGGCAAGCCGCGACCAGTGGATTGGGTGGACCATGGAGCGCTTGGTCGATGCAGTGAAGGCCGATCCGGCGCACTGGTCGGAGTTCCGGCATAATGCTATTGACTGCCTTACGCGTGCGCGCGGCGCCATCCGCAGCGACGACCTGTTTGCTGAGATCGGCGACGTCTCCGATCCGCTACAGATCGCACGGCGACTGGAGACCCTGGCCTTCCAGCAAGGCGAGGCCCGCAAGGAAAAGCTCAAGGCCAGTTTTGACATGGACGGTGTTAGCGCTCTGGCGACTCGGGCGATCCCAAAGAAGAATGGCGACTTCGACTGGATAGCTGCCAGCGAAACCGAACTGTTTAAGCGCAAGCGAGCGGAGGTCCTCGCCGACATCATCTTCGCCCTCCATGTTCTGACCGGATCGCCCGAGGACGGGGTTGCCGTCGCCAATTCGATCGAGGTCACGAAACGACCGAACGGTGAACCCCGGTTGCGGTGGGAAGACCAGGACTTGGAGCGCGCGGTCAAGGGTGCCTTGCGCGAGATCAAGAAGAATGGCGTATCAACCCGCATCCTCGACGTCAATGTCTGCGGTGCCGCCCCGACCTACCGGGAAATCCTGGGCGGCAAGCTAACTGCTCTGACGCTGTTCTCAGAAGACGTCCAGCGGGCCTATTGCCAGCGCTACGGCGAGGCGGTGTCGGAGATCGCCTCAGCTATGGCTGGGCGACCGGTCTCGCGCCCCACCCGCATCAGCATCCTGACCACAACAAGCCTCTACAGCGTGGGGTCGAGCCAGTACAATCGGGTGCGAATGACGGTTGGCGGTGAGGTTCTGGAATGGAAAAAAATTGGCGAGACCGAGGGGTTCGGCACCGTGCACATCGCCCCCTCCACCGTGGATGCCATCCGCAGGTACGCCGTGGTAAAACAGGGCATGCGGAACGTGAACAACAAGTTCGGCGAAGGCACCTCGCCGCTGATGCGCCAACTTCGGGAAGGCCTGACGATGCTGGGCTTTGACAGCGACGACGTTCTTCAGCACTCTAACCGGCGGATTGTGTATGCGCTCGAACTTCTTCCCAAAGCGTGCAGGGATCTGTCGCTGGACAAGGACAGTGGCGTAACTAATCCGCCTATGAACGAGGTCGCCAATGTGTGGATCAACCGGTGGCTGACGATGCGAGTAAAGAAAGACGCTGTATTGGAAAAGGTTTCGTTGGTCACCTCGTCCTCGGTGAAGGCCGAACTTCTCCGCGAAGATAGCCGGGATGGCGAACCTCTGTCCTTGTTTGGTGAAGCATGAGCGCGATCGATACCGTTTTTCCTGCGCTGGATGTTGTCCGGAGCCTTTATAAATCCTTGTCGGCCTGCGCCGATCATCACGATCAGGCCTTGATCGAGCAGTTGCACATCGCCACCGCGATCGATGACGCCATCCTTATGTCGGCGAAGCAGGATAAGGTGGTGATCGTCACCGGAAACACGGGTGACGGCAAAACACACTTGATCAAGCAGGTGGAAGGCCAATTCAACAAGACATTCACCATCAACAAGGATGCGAACGAGGTCGAGGACGACGAGATCATTCAGTCCATCGACAACGCCTTGGCGAATAAGGAAACTCTGATCATCGCCATCAACGAGGGCATACTCCTCGACATCTGCGAGCAGGCCAAGACCAAATGCCCGTGGGCACCTCAGGTCATCGACGCGATCCTGCGGCCGTATGTTTACGACAGCAACTCGACCAAGGAACTCGATGGCATCGTCATCCTCGACCTGAACCTCCGCAACAATCTCTCCCGGGCGGTGGTTTCGCAGGCGATCGAGAAGGTCGCCGGGTTTGTGGATGTAGCCTCCGACCCGTCGGGCCTTCTCAAGGACAACGCCGACAGCATTCGCCGCCCCGTAGTTAAGGATAGGATAACCCATCTCCTTGATGCCGTGGCACGCACCGGCTTCCACGCGACCATGCGTGAACTCCTTGGCTTCTGCGCCCATCTGATCTGTGGCGGAGAGGATGAGGAACAGGGGATTCCGCCTAGGCCGTACTACATCAACGCTTTCGACGGCGGCCAAGGGCCGCTATTCGACTTGGTGCGGCGCTACGACCCGCTTTTCCTTCCCAGCCCTTTTCTTGATGACAAGTTGTTCATCGCCCAGGATAAGCCCGAGGACTGGGAGGTCGATCGTCCGGACGAGATCCGTGTCGCCGACGACCCTGATCTCTTCAGGCAACGGAAGCGCCGGGCCTACTTCGAGCACAAATTGGGCCACGGGATTTTGCGCGGAGAGCGGTCAGAGGTGGATCGCGCCTTTCATGATCTCACGAAGGCGGACCAAGCGCCGGAGCAGGTTGCCATCCGCCTGCTCAACAGGTTCTACAATTCGAAGGATACCCAGACCGACCAATTGACGCTGTGGGTGTCGCACCAGTACAACGCTCGGCCGCCCCGGTACGTGGCGTCGAGACAGGTCATCAGCGCTACCGAGTTCGAGGTCAGAATTCCGCGGTTGCCTCCGCACCTCAAGCACGTTTTCGCCAACCACTATCCCGATCACGTCATCCTGGCGCACAACGAGATGGAACCCGGCGAAGGTCTGGTGATCGACCGGCGCCTGGTTTCGATGCTGATAGCTGGCGACCGGATCTCGGGGTTGGGCACCCGAAACTTCGAGGCGCAGACCAAAATCGCCGCGCTCTACGATGCGCTGGCTCGGGTCAGCAGCAGTCAGCAGTCGGTGGTGCAGATCATGCGTCTGGACAGCATGAAGAAGGTGAAGATCGGCGTGAACGTCGCCAACCGCACCTATTACATCCCTGGGGGGTGAGGGGGCTTGCAGTGAAAATCAGTGAGGTTCTCAACGGCGTCTACGACCGTGCCGTTGGGTGGCGTCCAGCATCGGGCGCCATCAAACCCGTTCACATCGCCAATGGCCTGTTCCGTGACCTTCTCGGGGAGCGTTACAGGATTGACCGTGTGGTGGCTTTCGCCGTCCCTTGGAAAAAGAAGGGCGACCCGGAACCTGACCGGAACAGGACGTGGGACCATCTCGTCAATGACTTGGTGGACCCGACGTTCGCCGCGTTCAAGGCGCCTTACCTGAAGGATCGCTTCGAGCAACTGCGCGAGTTCGTACGTGGCCTGCTCGCAGCTGACCAAGCTGTATTCCCGGATGCCGACTACACCAGCCTAACGCTGGCGAGCAGGCAGATGATCTCCGGAGACCGCAATGACCGCGATGTCGGCCGGTTCATGGCCCATTTGCTCAAGGGCAAGGAGGGCAACGGGGCGCTGGCCAAGGTGGTCATCGACTGCCTCAAGGAGTCGGACAAGCCCCAGGATCCCCTGTCCTTGGTGGTCTGGCCCCTGTTGGGCCAGGATGCAATCTTTCTCGCCCAGTCGAACAAGATCAGTCCGTATGCCAACAAGGACTGCGAGACTTTCTTCGCACGCATCGAGGAAGCGGCTGACCAGTTGGCGCAGCACGAGAGCCAGCAGGGCAACCGCCTAGCCACGCTGCAACGCGCGGTCCTCTTCACCTGCCTGACGCTGCTGGGCCATGCTCAGGCTTTGGGCGCCAAGGGTGACATGAACAAGCGCGTCCCGCTGCTCATGGTTCCCGAGGTGCCCAAGGGGCACCGGTTGGCCTTGGCGTCCGAGGAGTCGCTTAGCCGTTATTACGACGCTTTTGAAGACTGGCTGGCCGAGGCCCTGGCCCAGCGGTTGGAAACTGGCGATCCGGTCACCTACGGCGACAAGCCAGAGCACGACGAGCGGTTGATCTTGCCCGCGAAGGACAAGGAATCCGTCATTGCCTTCCTGCGCAGCATCAAGACCGCCGACAAGGGCGACGGCAAGGAACCGATGAACGACTTGTTGGAGGAACGCCTCAGCCTCTATGAACGTGCGCTGGTGAAGCACACGGCGGCGAACTGGAACCGCGTGATCGGCGACACCTTGGCCCAGTCGTATTTCAGCGAGTACACCTCGGGCGGCCCACGGGATTTCATCGGCGGCATCGGCCGCAAGGCGGGCATCATCTACCCGCACTTCCAGGGTAACTCGAAGGATAAGCGAATCAGGCCGTCGGTAGCCATTCTCGACGTGCTGGTGAAGGCCTGCACGCCGGTTGAGGAACCCATACCGCTGCCAAAGTTCCTGGATCTCTTGTGGGAGCGGTTCGGCATCGTCGTCGGTGGCCGCACGGGCGGCAGCGACACGGACCACGCCGAACTGCTGCGGCAGAATGGGATTGATCTCAGCCCAACCGACCTTGCGGCCAACACCCAGGCCCTAGTTGATCAATTGGTCCAAATAGGATTGGCCCGGCGGTATCCGGACAACATCGCGTATGTGGGTAGCCGAAATGTCTGAAGCACTCGTTCTCGCGGCTTCGGTGTCCGCAGAAGCTCTCACGAAAAAGTTGAAGGGCCGGACGATTGGCGTCGTTGCCGACAATCTGCCCCCGCTCGACCTCGACAACCTGGTGGCTGAACTCGCCGCCCGTGTAGGCAAGCCTTACCGTCTGGCGATCCTGGGCGCCAAAAAGCAGTTGCTGGCATCGAATGGCACCGTCGAGGTGACCTATAGCCAGACGCTCGCCAACACCTGGCGAAACGACGACGAGGCCAAGAAGGGTAAGCGCCTAGTCGTCTTGATCATGGGAGCGGTCTCGAAACTGCGGTCGCTGCAGTCGGCCCTTCCGGACGTCACCGACGAAGACCTCCGCGCGGTGATCAAGGACCGCGCCTTGGCGCTTCTGGACAGCCCGAAGCGGCGCGCGTTCTGGACCTATTTGGAGAAGGCCTCCGATATCTTCACGGTCGGCTCGCTGATTGACTTTGTGGCTGCCTGCGAAAAGTTGGCCAGCAACAGCAATAAGCACGACCTTGCCGATTTCGAAGCCCAGTTCCTGTGGATGCTGGGCGTCATCCCGCACGCCAAGATTCTGGACGTCGAGGGAGAGAAGAAAGTCGCCCGACTGGTGCGGCAGAACCTGGACATGGTGAAACGCCTGAAGGCCATGCCGAAGGCAGATCTGCGCCTTGTCACCGCCGCAATGAACGACGCCGCCGATGCCGCAGTGAAGGCGACGGCCAAGGCGTTGATGGTCTACTCCCAGTCCAAGCGGAACGCAGACTTGGAGGGCATCGATTTTGATCGGGTGACGGCGATCCTCAGCCCGAAGAAGACGAAGACCAAGACCGACGAGGACGGCCCCACCACGCCGAAGGAGAAAGTGCTTGGTGACGAGGCCGTGGTTGAGGATATCCTGAACAACAGCGGTGAGAATCTTGATAAGATCGCCTCGGCCTTCGATGCCGACGACGATGACGACGACGGGAACGAAGAGGTCCGTCTCGGTTCGCGGACGCTGGTCAAGAAGACGCGCGTCGGCACCTCTCAGATATCAATAGCTGTGGCCCGTCTGATTACCGAGGAGCGGTTCGGCGGCATTATCCACAGCGACGTCGCCAACGACTACATCGAGACCTTGAAGATGCTCGAAGGTGGCGAAGCCACCACCACCGAGTTTCTGCCCCTACAGTCGGCTCAGGGGGCAATTCGCTGGCTAATCGAAAAGGCGCTGTCCCACTATTCGCCCCAATCTGATGTCCTGTCGGTCTGGACCGGCTACGTTGAGGCGCGAGCCAGGGTGCTCAAGCACAAGGTCGATCTTGTCGATCATCCCCTGCTGTCGCTGATCCACGATGAACAGTTGCTCCAGGACGTCGAGGCGCTGGTAACCGCCTACGGCGCCATGATGGACGCTATGGCCCAATTGCGGGACGTCATCCGCGCCCGCAGCCCAAATGCAGCCAAGGCCCTGATGTCGAAGGCGCTGGCGCTCGACGTGATCTACCTGAAATACGCGGAGAACGGCACCGTCGCCGTAGCTGGGCCGACGCACCCCTTCCACCTCTGGCGGTGGGCACAGATCGCCCGCTTGTTGAAAGCCAATACCAAGGACTTCCAGGATCTTGGCGACGATATGGTGCTGAGGTACGTCCTCAACCCACCGGTCAGCAGCCCGCACGTTCTCCTGACTGATTTCGTGGCCGAGGATGGCCAGGATCGCGTCTACATCGGCGTCGGCGCCATTGGTTCGTTACCGCTCTATGGACCGCCGGACGCCCGCACCACCACCAGATTTCGTGCCGACGGCATCGGCGACATCGCCGAACGCCTGGTGCGATCCGTGCCCTATGCCGAGTTCGGCTTCGAGGTGGCCGTAATTGACCCGCCCAGCGTGGTCGAGTTTGTCGATGCCATTAGCACCGTGAACCGTGGGCGCAACCGCAACGAATTGATCCCGATCCACATCCGCGTCTTTCGCACTCGTGAGGCCCCGGCTACCACGGACGAAGAGGATTCAGAGATGGAGGAACTGGCGGCCTCGATCCACGACTCAAAGGGGTCGTTCGACGCCTATCCGGGCATCCTGAATCTCGCACAGATCACCGAGGCGCTACAGAACCGTTCGGCCCACTATGTGGCGGTGTTCGAACCTGGCGATGCTCAGTCGTTCAAGGTCGGTATTGACATCTCTCCCACCTTGTCGCCGCTGATCGTGCCAAGGCACTACAATTACGACCCGCTGGAGGACCAGTTCACGGTCACCATCGTCGGGTCGTCGACGCCCTTTGGCGCCTACTACGACCTCTTCCGGGAGCTTTTGAGCCTGCCGCAAAACAACACCATCGGCCGACGCTCCGGCGCAAACCGTTGGATTCCAGACCTAGCGAAACTCGGCGAGAACACCATCTGGTTCTCACTGATCGACCAAGGCATCGAACCCACACTGTCCATACCGAAGACGATCCGCCTGGACAAGCGGACCACCGGCAACCGTGACATCCACACCTTTACCAGCCACCCGGATATCATCTCCCGCTACGTAGAGCGGGTACTGGTTGCGGGCGGCCTGATCCCCGGCGCTGAGACCGAGAAGCGAACCTTGCGGTTCATGCGCCGGTTGGGCGGCGACACAGTGCCGCTGGTCGTCGGAAGCGCGTCCAAAGCCGGTCAGGTCGTATTCCAGCAAGCTCGCGGCCTCCTGGCCGTGCTCGCGGTGACCGCCTGGTACGAGCGCGAGGCACCCGACAGCCTGGTGGTTTCTCTGGACACCGAAGCCAGTCGCGCCTGGATCCTGGGCGCCAACGAGAACGACGGTCGTCGCGGCGACCTGATCGTGCTTCGTCAGACCAACCAGGGACTAGCCATGGACGTGGTCGAGGTGAAGGCCCGCGAAGATGTGCAATCGGTCGTCCAGAAGGTTGGCACCGCCAATACGGGCTATCGCCTCGAAGGGCACGCTATCGGTCAGATCGACAACACCATCTCAGTGCTCAAGCGCATTCTACCTACAGATGGCTTGTCTGGGGTCGACAAGGCTCGCCGGGAGATTCTACGCGATCAGTTGTACATGGCCGTGGCCAATGCCGAAATGACGGCCGACCGCCGCGACCGTTCGGTCGAGTTGCTGAACGAATTCTTCAGCCAAGGTGCCGTCACCGTCAACGGGCGCCTGTTTGTGGTGCATGTCGAATCACACCAGACCCCGCATTATCCACCGAAGCCGCAGGACCACGGTCTCTCCGCCGATGGCAACATGGTCGAGGTCTATGAGATCATCGAGAGCGAAGACGTCAAGGATCTGGAACCGCCTCCGACACCGCCCGATTCGCCGCCCGCTCCGCAGTCCCAACCCCCTAGCGCATCACGGGCGACAGATTTTATCAAGACCTCACCGCAATCGGCGCCCACTACCATGCTGGCCTCGGAGACGGTGGCGCCATCCGATCCTGTCCAGGCCGCCGCCGCTGAGGTTGCGGAGGCAAAGGCGGCAGCAACTCCCGATGGGGTCTGCGTCCTGATCGGCAAAGACCCGGCAGGGAACGACATCACCTGGGATACCCGTCTGAACCCAAACTTCGGCTTCCTAGTGACCGGCGACTCTGGCAACGGAAAGTCGCAGACAATCCTGGCCATCATCAACGACCTAAGGAAGGCCGGTTACCCGGTGCTGATCTTCGACTTCAAGAACGATTACAGCGCGTCGGACTTCACAGGCCCGTTGAACATGAAGGTCTACGATGTCGTTCAGCATGGCTTGCCATTCAATCCTCTTTGCCTGATGCCAAATGAGCACGGGATGGTCCACCCCATCCGCCAGTGCCACGAGTTCGCCTCAATCATCGCGCGCGTGGAGGGCCTGAAGGAACAGCAGCAGGCCCGCATCGTCGAGGCCATGCGGAAGGCCTACGAAAATCATGGCTTGGACCCCAAGGCTAAAGTTCCACTTGAGCAGGTCAAGTCAGAACCTGTCTTCGACGAGGTGCTCGACATCCTGAGGGATAACGACGAGGCAGTATCGAAGACGGTCGTCTACCGCTTGGAGAAGTTCAGCGACCTCGGCCTGTTCCCATCGAAGCCGGTCGACCTCTCCTTCGAGGAACTGATCAGTGACGGCGTGGTGATGACGCTGAATGACGCCGCCAACGACAAGCTGATGATGGTACTGGCGGAAATCCTGATCGTGAAATTGCACGCCATTATCAAGCGCGGCGAACAACCGAGGAAACTCCGACGCATGCTGGTGATGGACGAGGCTTGGCGCATTTCCCGCAGCGAGCGGCTCGTCGACCTCGCCCGCGAAGGCCGTGCCTTCGGAGTGGGCATGCTGATCGGTACCCAGAATCCAGGTGATATGCCCGAGAATCTACGTGGGTGCCTGCGGACCCAGCTTTATCTGAACAACAAGGATGTTGAAAAGCAGAAGGTCATCGTCCGCGCGCTGTGTAACACGACCTCGGGGCCACATGCACAAAAGATGTTGCAGACCATCGCTAACCTAGGCCAGTTCCAGGGCTATCTAATCAGTGAGCAATATAAAACTGGTACGAGGGTAAACGTCATTCCGCACTATCAGCGCGGCTAATGACATGAGCAATAGTCAGCGCGAGAAAGCCCCAGTCATGCGAGGCGAGTGTCGTGAGCATGAGAACTGGCCTGGAAATTTCGAACCGGACGAAAGGTGGATTTCCTGCCTGAGAGCGGCGAAGATGCCGCAGATCGGGGGGAACGATGACGAAGCGTACACGACGGAACCACACACCGTCACCCCCTCGGCGTCTCCCGCTTCCAACGATGGCCATTGGTTGGTTGATGCCTGTGACAGTGTAGGCTATTCGGTCAGATCTATGGTCACCGACTGGACCATCAGTTCCGGGCGTTTTGGTCTGGCCCCTACCATTCTGATCACTCCGGCCCGCTCAAGGACAGCCAAGGCCCGAGACACATTGGGCTGCGCTTTCCCCGCCAGAGAGCAAAGAGTGCGCACGCTGTCGGGGTTGTGGCGGTAAATCAAGCCCAGGAGGCGGCGATTTTCGGGCGTCAGGACGCGCAGGATGGCATCGGCATCTTCCCCGCGCGCCATCACCATCGCCCATCATGTCCAGTGGGACCAACCGTGGGCTCAGGCCAAGTTCGCACCTCGACGCGGCCGTCAAGATGAACCTCGACAACCGTGTTGATCAAGTCGGTCATCGGTTCGATCACATCGAGGGCACATCCAAAAAGCCGCACCTGATGGTCTTTCAAGATGCCGCCGGGCACGATGATGATCAAGCCGGGATGAATGCCTTCCTGAGCGAACAGCGGCAGGAAGTCGCGCCCATTATTGGTGACGAAAACGAGGCCCTCATCGCGGATGACCGGCATCAGATCGGGATCCTGGGTGCCTTCCAGTCCCCGAAAAATAACGTGTGTGGCATGGTGTCCACGGGCATGGGCCAGAGCCACGAGGTCGAGGCTCAGACACTCGTCCACCAGGAACGGATCGTTCACAGAGGCCGTCCCGCCTTGTCCCACTCGACACACGCTTCGATGCCGTCCAGCGGTAGCGACGGGTACGAGCGGAAGATTTCGAGGCGCGAACTTCCAGCGCGCACCTCGGCCAAGACATTGTCGGCGGGAACCCTCGTGCCTTCGACCACCGGCGTGCCGCCAAGAATCATCTGGTTCGAAACGACCTTGGTCGTTCGGTTTTCCGTGCTGGCCATGTTACACCCTCCTTGGCTTTCCCATACATATCAAATCCCGATATATTGGTCAACCTTATCGACTTCGGTTGTTCGCAGGACGCTTTTCGACCATCAGGGTTGGGCGCAGGATGATGCTGAGGATGATGAAGTAGACAGGCCATCGCCCCCGTCTTTGAACACGTCCGTCATCCAGATGATGCAGGGCATCGGCTGGCCGCTCGGAGCAAGGGTCTTGGATTACCTGGGTGAGTGGGTGGGCGACAACGTCTACGCCGGTGAACTTGCCAGCAGCCTCAAGGAGCGTTGTCTGCTCCGCATTCCCTTCGGCTTGGCCGCCGGCAGCTCGTGGTCGGGGGCCTTGGCCTGCTGCTGATCACCCACCTTTATCATCTCATGATCCGCCTGTCACACCAACGAGCTACTGTAGTAGGGTCGTGTGCTTGAGCACGAAGCCGGTCGTCAGCGTATCGAACAGAATGGTTAGATGATGCGGGCTGAAATTGCGGTATCGGAGGGAGTAGACGAGTGAGGAGTAATTGATCCAGTTGTCCAGACGCCAGTGGGCGCGGAGGTATTTATCGAATTCAGCACGCTTTTTCGTGACATTGCAGTCTTGGATAATTCGGCAGGCGCGTTTGCTTTCGCAATAGATCAGCAGAAGCCTGTGAGCCAGCCAGACAGCAGCCTGCTCGTTGATATCCTGGATTTCCTCCTCGGAGTTCACCTTGCAGGCAAACGATATCGGCTTAATGCGACGAACCCAGAACACCAATCCGGCGATCCGTTTGTTCGCTGAGATATGTGGCCCCTGGTGATCGTCGAGCTTTTGCATGTCGCGGCAATAGTGGACGACAGCATCGACCAGTTTGGGCTGCGAGATCTCAATCTGAACGTGGTTCTCTCGGCAGACCTCAAACAGCAAGTTGTGCAGAGCTTGGTAGTGCCGGTCCTGCTTCGCCGGAGCGGGCATAGCAGTTATCTGCTCTTGACGTCGTATTGCCGACGGGCGGTAAAATGTGGGTCTGGAAAGGCGTTTTCAATCGAAATGTCGATGGCCTGTTCCATCGCTTCGACGAACTCATCGTCGTCGGGGCCTCCATTGGCCGGTTCAAGAGCGGGCACCACCGAGAACAGGGTGCGGACCTCGTCCATTTCCTTGCTGTCGACCCGCAGCCGCGCCGTAACGAACTTCCTATCCATTGGTTTGTCCTCGGGATGAAAAGACGCGGGACCTTATCCGATTAACCGGGCGCGTGGCAACCGCGAGTGCGGAAAGGCTTGCCCCAAATCCTACGGATTTGGGGCGCAGCGGTCAATGGCAGGTGACGAAAGTCGAACGCGAGTCAGACCATTGCGTTCCACATTCCGCGCGCGATCCAAGTTCGTCGGCGCCCATGCTGAAAAACACCGACCTCGGCGCGTCCGGCGCCAGCCCCCTTGGCCTCCTTGACCACCATCTCGGCGATCGGCTGACCAGAGGCCCTTGGCGCCCGCCCCGCATTCCAGGATTCACACTCCCGCGCGTCATCGCTGTCAAAGAGCGCCCTAACCGCCAGCGTGGTCATCGCCGCCGTCTGTTCCGAGCAGGGAATGGAACGCATTGAACGGAGAGAACCGGCGATTGAACCGAAATGCGAACTCGTTTAGGTGCTCTTGCAAGTGTTTGGCGCCGACGCCGTGGTGGATATCATTTAACCAGGCCGCCAAATTCGAAAACACCAAGTGGACGATGAGTGGAAACTCGTCGACGATCTCGTGATCACCACGTCCAGCGACAACGCGATGATCATACCCACGCCCGCGCAAGCTGGCATAGCCGCTCCAGTTGCCGGTGACGACCAGGGAACCCGGTTCGACGGCGTCTTCCACGAAACCACAGAGAGATTCGGATGATCGGTCGGGCACGATGGCCAGACGGACGCGGCCGGCGTAACGGCCATCCATCCCGTCATCCTGGACGGTTCCAGGCTCACGGGGGCGAACCTCGACCG
>JADGAL010000409.1 GCA_015232025.1 Alphaproteobacteria bacterium | reverse complement strand
CGATTCGTCATGCCTCTGCTGATCGTGCTGGGAACCGTCGCCTGGGGCGCCGCGCCGCTGGTCGGCACCCTGATCGAACGCTGGTTCCGCAGCGACGTCGAGATGCGTTCCGAACTGGTGTTCCACTCGATCCAGGACACCGTCGCCCTTCTGGCCGAGAGCAAGGACCGCAAGGCCGATGACGAAATCGCCGCGCTGTTCAAGCGCATCGCCCAGGATGAACGACTGCTGGCCCTGGGTCTCTGCTCGCGCGAGGGCCGGTTGCGGCAAAGCTCGGCGGCGTGGCCCGAGACGCTGAACTGCCCCACGCCGCCGCCCGCCAGCGGGCGCGCCTTCGCGGTCGAGCAGTTGCAGGCCGGGCCGGTGCTGGCGGCGGCGTTCGGCCTGGGCACCGACGCCGCGTCGGAAACCCTGGTCATTCTTCACGATCTCAGCTTCATCAAGCGCCGCAGTTCAAGCGCCGAGACGTACCTGATCGGCTTTCTCGCCCTTCTTGGGCTGGGCGCGGCGACCGTCACCGTACTGGTCGCGCAACTGACCCTGCGTGGCTGGGTGCGGGCGGTTCGCGAGGGACTGTCGCCGCGCGGCCGGGGGGAAGGCGGCGACACCGCGATGGCCCCCGAGGTCGCCCCGCTGATCGTCGAGATGCGCAAGATGCTGCGCGAATTGGACGTGCCGCGAGCGCTGACCGACGCCATCCGCGTCGATTGGAGCCCCGACAGCCTGCGCGGGTTGCTGCGCGAGGAACTGCCCGGCGCCGAGGTAATGGTGGTCTCGAACCGCGAGCCCTACATCCATAATCTGGTCGACGGCGCGATCGGCATGCAGCGTCCGGCCAGCGGCTTGGTCACCGCGCTGGAGCCGATCATGCGCGCCTGCGGCGGAACCTGGATCGCCCATGGCAGCGGCTCGGCCGATCATCTCACGGTGGACGACGAGGACCGCTTGGCGGTGCCTCCCGACCAGCCGGCCTACACCCTGCGCCGCCTGTGGCTGACCGACGAGGAGCAGGACGGCTATTACTACGGCCTGGCCAACGAGGGCCTGTGGCCGCTGTGCCATATCGCCTTCGTGCGCCCGACCTTCCGCGCCTCGGACTGGGATCAATACGTCGCGGTCAACCGCAAGTTCGCCGACGCCGTGGTGGCCGAGGCCCGCACCCCCAATCCGGTCGTGCTGATCCAGGACTACCATTTCGCCCTGTTGCCCCGCATGGTCCGCGAGCGCCTGCCCGACGCCACCATCATCACCTTCTGGCACATTCCGTGGCCCAACGCCGAGGTGTTCGGCATCTGCCCGTGGAAGGACGAGATCCTGTCCGGCCTGCTGGGCAGCTCGATCCTGGGCTTCCATACCCAGTTCCACTGCCTGAATTTCCTCGAGACGGTCGACCGCTTCCTCGAATGCCAGATCGATCGCGAGCACAGCACCATTCGGGCCTGCAGCGGCACCACGCTGGTGCGACCCTATCCCATCTCGATCGAATGGCCTCCGACCGCGCTGGCCGCGCAGCCCTCGGTCGAGGACTGCCGCGATGTGGTGCGACGCCGTTTCGGCTTGGCCCCGACCACCCGGCTGGCGGTCGGCGTCGAGCGGTTCGACTACACCAAGGGCATCGCCGACCGCTTCCACGCCATGGAAAGCCTGCTCGAAAACCATCCCGAGTGGATCGGTCGGGTCACCTTGCTGCAGGTCGCGGCCCCGACCCGCGGCCGCCTTCTCGCCTATCGCGAAACCCAGCGCGAGGCCGAGGCCGCCGCCCTGGCGGTCAACGCGCGGTTCGGTCGCGACGGCTGGGCGCCGATCATCCTGGTGCCGCGCCACCACGAACCCGAAGAGGTTTTCACCCTGTTCCGCGCCGCCGATCTTTGCCTGGTCTCCAGCCTTCACGACGGCATGAATCTGGTGGCCAAGGAATTCGTCGCGGCGCGCGACGACGAGGACGGCGTCCTGGTGCTGTCGACCTTCGCGGGCGCCTCGCGCGAACTGCTCGAGGCGCTGATCGTCAACCCCTACGACATCCGCGCCATGGGGCAGGCGATGCACGCCGGCCTGTCGATGTCGGCGGACCAGCGCCGCGAGCGCATGAAGCTGATGCGCGCGATGGTCTCCGAGCACAACATCCACTTCTGGGCCGGCCGCATGCTGCTGGACGCCGCGCGCATGCGCAAACGCGGCCATATCGAGCGGCAAATCTCGGTCGCCTCGCACCAGGGCCTGTTGCGCAAAGTCGGCGAGTGATCAATCATCCTCGTAGACCCCCCGCTCGGCGCCGCGATGACAGGCGGGACAGTTCGAGCGGGTCACCACCTTGGGGTCGTTCCACACGCGATCGGGAAAGTCGTGCTCGTGCCGGAAGAAGCGGGTCTCGGTGATGCGCGACGGCGCTCCACCAGCGCGGCCGGCGCCCGCGACCAGCGTGCGGCGGATGGCCGCCACGGTGGTGGGCGGAAACGTGGCGTCGTCGCCGAAATGGTCCGACAAGGTGTCCATCAGCCGCTCCCACGAGCGGGCCGGCAGGAAGGCCGGCTGGAACGCCATGTGGCATTCGCCGCATTCCTTCAGCACGATGGGATCGCGCAGCGGCGGCACGCGGTCGTCATCGGCCGAAGCGGCCAGCGGCGGCATGACCAGGATCAGGGCGAGAAGAGCGCGTCTCATGATCAGCGCCCCGCCATGAAGGTGACGTAGTCGCCCCGCTCCAGCGCCGTGCAGGCGCGGCCAAGGACGCTTTTGCAGTCGCGGCCGAAATGCTTCTCCACCTCGTCGACGTCGGTGAACCGCTTCGCGTCGGCCGAGACCGCCACCGCCCCGATCGGCCGCCCGGTCTTGGCGTTGCGACCCGGCTGGCTGGGATCGTCGCCGTGGCAGGCGGCGCAGGACGGCGTGCGCGGATCGCCCGCCGCCCAGCGGGTGCGGTACAGCGCCTCGCCCCGCGCCGCCGAAAAGCCGGCGAAGGACGGATCGGCGGCGCGCGCCTTAACCGCGAAACGATCGAGC
>JADGAL010000408.1 GCA_015232025.1 Alphaproteobacteria bacterium | reverse complement strand
TCGACCGGCTCAGGATCATCAACCCCAAGCGCAAGCGCCGCAGGCGCCGCCGCGGCACGATCCCCCGCCGCCGCCGCTGCGCCTGTTCAGCCGGGTCGAGAGCCGCCCGTTCAGTCTCGACATGTTGTGGCGCAAGCATTTGTTCCAGGTGCCGAAGCGCGCCCGGGCGTGGCTGGTGGTGGCGCCGCTGCTGATCGCGCTGGGCGCCGGTGCCGCCTACATCCTTGTTTCGCCCGACGCCGCCGAATTGCTGGAACTGCTGCTGATCGGGCTTGACGAGAAATAAGAGACAAATCGTTTACTTTCATCGCGCATTTGCTGCACTGCAACGTGTGCTTTTTCTATTGAACCGGATGGCGGCGGCGGCGTAACAATTGGAGAATTATAACCAATAAGGGGGCGCTCGACATGGAGGGGAGGCCATCGGTTTCGCCGGTCACCACCGCCGAGGTCATGTCCCAGATCGTGCGCCTGACCAGTGGCCCGTCCTTCGTGGGCGGGCTGAACCCGGCGCAATGGGCGGCCCTGCGCTATTTCGCGGGAGCCGGGCCGGGCGCGCGTAGCGTCACCGCCTTCGCCCGCCATCACGCCACCAGCAAGGGCACCGCCAGCCAGACCATCGCCGCGCTGATCCGCAAGGGCCTGCTGGCGCGGGTGCGCGACACCTCGGACCGCCGGGTGCTGCGCTTCGACCCGACCATGGCCGGTCGCCATCTGCTCGGACACGACCCGATGAAGCTGGTCGCCGACGCCATCGCCGCCCTGCCCGACCACGACCAGCACAGCCTCGCCGCCTTGGCCGAGAAGGTCATGAACGGCGTGCTGGAACGGCGGCAGACCTCGTGAGGCGAGCCAATCCCGAAACCGCGGCGACCAGCGACGCGACCTTGCCCAAGGCGACGCGCCCGGCCAGCGGGTCGTCGCCGCGCAGACGGCGGGCCAGCGCCTCACCCATCGCCAGAATCACCGCCGCTTCCCAGCGCAGGCGCCGGTCGCGAATCATCGGCGGCAGGCTCGCGGCGGTGGCCAGCAAGGCGTCGGTGCGGTCGAGCACGGCATGGCGCACCGCCGCGAGGCCCGGCGTCGAGCGGCGATAGGCGAGATCCTCGGCGCGCGTCCCATGGGCGGCCAGCAGGTCCAGCGGCACATAGACGCGGTCCAGCGCGCGGTAGTCCTCGCCCTGGTCCTGCAAATGGTTGAGCACCTGCAAGGCCGCGCACAGGGCATCCGAGGCGGGCCGGCACTCGGCCGACTCGCCGTGCAGGTCGAGAAGCTGGCGACCGACCGGCGCCGCCGACCAGCGGCAATAATCCATCAACGCGTCCCAGTCGGCCCACCGCCGCTGGGTGGCGTCGCGGCGGAACGCCACCAGCAGATCGTGGCAATGCGCCGCGGTGACGCCCGTGGCGGCCAGGCTGGCGCGCATCGCGGCGGCGATCGGGTCCGCCTCGCCGGGCTTGTCGCCGTCCAGCACGCGGGCCATCCGGTCGAGCCGGGCCAGCTTCTCGGCCGGAGACCGCAGCCGGTCGTCGGCGATGTCGTCGGCGGCGCGGGCGAAGCGGTAGAAGGCATGGACATGCGGACGCAAGGCCGCCTTGATCAGCGGCGAGCCAACCGGGAAGTTCTCGTCCGCCGCCGTTTTCTCCGCCATCCCGTCCTATTTTTCGTCATCCCCGCGAAAGCGGGCCGCCACACCAACATGGACCCCCGCTTTCGCGGGGGTGACGACCGATTTCCATCATCCAGCGCCGCCGCCAGCTTTCCCCCGGCCCGCCAATTCTAAAACCGATAACCGAAGCGCAGCCCGAGATTGTTGAGGCCCTCATTGTCCTCGGCCAGGGTGGCGTTGGAATAATGGTCGTACAAGAGGGAAATCGAAACATGCGGGCTGGCGTACCAACCGACCTCGCCGGCCAGCCGGAACAGGGCGCGCGAGCCCAGGCCCTTGGCTCCGGGCTTCTCGTCGATTTCGCCGTCGTGAACGGCGCCGCCAAACGCCAAGGCGCCCCACAAGGGGCCGATGTCGGTCTGCCAGGTCAGGCCGGCATAGGCGACGCTGGTGTCGCCCAGGGTGTTGACGTCGACCCCGACATGCGGGCGCGGCGCCAGCAGCGGGCGCAGGACTTGCGGCGAGCGGAACAGGATTTCGGCGTTGACGTCGACGCCCTCCTCCTCGTGCGAGCCTAGGATGGCCACGTCATGGGCGAGCAGTCCGCCGCGCACCTCGGAGATCGGGCCGACCTGCGCCGCGGCGGGCCAAGCGAGCGCCAGGGCGATCGGCCATGCCTTGAAAACCAGGCGGCGCGCAGCAGATTCCGGCATGTGACGCTCCTTGGCCCGAACACTCCACACATCTTGGCGGCCGGCCGGCCGCGTCAATCGCCACCGTCCGCCCGTGGGAACGCGGCGCCGCCCATCGTCATGCCCCGACCATGACCAATGGTCAAGGCCTTCTGGCCGGCTGGGTGGCGCTGGCCGGCCGCCTCGCCTGGCCGGTGGTCCTGGCGGCCCTGCTCGCCACGCTGGCGCTGGGCTGGTTCGCCGCGACCCGTCTGGGCGTCAACACCGACACCGCCGACATGCTGTCCGAGCGCCTGCCCTTCCGCCAAAACGCCGCCGCGCTGTATCGCGCCTTCCCCGAGTTGCGGCGCAATCTGGTGGTGGTGGTCGAGGGACCGAACGCCGACCTCGTCGACCAGGCGGCCGACCGGCTGGGCGCCGCCTTGAGGACGCGGCCGGAACTGGCCGACGTCACCGACCCGGCCGGCGATCCCTTCTTCCGGCGCAACGGACTGCTGTATCTCGACGTCGAGTCCCTGTCCGCCCTGGCCGATCGCCTGGCCGAGGCGCAGCCCTTCCTCGGCGCGTTGTGGCAAGACCCCTCGTTGCGCGGTCTGGCCCGCATGCTGGGTCTGGCCATCGCGCATCTGGGCGGCGAGGCGGCGCCGGCCTTCGATCTGGAAGGGCCGCTGACCGCCATGGCCGAGGTCGCCGAGACGCAA
>JADGAL010000407.1 GCA_015232025.1 Alphaproteobacteria bacterium | reverse complement strand
CGGCCACCACCTGGGCGACATCGGTCAAGGCGCCGGTCACGTTCGAGGCGTGGGTCAGCGCCACCAGCCGACAGCGCGGGGTCAGGATGTCGGGCAGGCTTGACAGGTCGAGATGGCCGTCCGGGGCGATCGGCAATAGGCGAAGCGTGGCGCCGCTCAATCGCCAGGGGATCAGATTGGCGTGATGTTCGGCGACCGACGCGACGATCTCGTCGCCCGGACCAAGCCGCAGGGCGCGCGCCAGCAGGTTGATCGCCGCCGTGGCGCCCGAGGTGAAGACGATCTCGGCGGGCGCGGCCGACAGGAAGCGCGCCGCCGAATTGCGCGCCTCGTCATAGGCGCGGTCGGCGCGCTCGGCCAAGCGGTGCTGGCCGCGCCCGACATTGCCGCGCCCTTGGGCCTCGTACCCGCGCATCGCGTCGAGGACGATATCGGGCACCTGCGCCGTGGCGGCGTTGTCGAGAGGGCGGAGACCGGGCTGGGCGGCGAAGGCCGGGAAAAGCCGGCGCAAATTCACCGCCGTTCCTCCGGCAGCCGGTCGAGGGCGTCGGGATCGTCGACGTCCTCGAGCACCGCGTCGTCGGCCATCACGACCGCGAACACCTGTTCGGGATGCTCGGCGAGCAGGCGTTTGGCGCCCTGATCCCCGCCGATCGCCAGCGCCTGGGGGAAGAATCGCCGCGCCAGCAGCACCGGATTGCCGCGCTTGCCGTCGCGCAACGGCACGCAGATGGCGCGGCCCTCGGCGGGGTCGAAGGCGGCGATCAGGCGGTCGAGATGGCGGCCGGTGACGGCCGGCATGTCGCCCAGGCAGACCAGCGCCCCGTCGATGTCGGCGGGCAGGGCGCCCAGCCCGGCGGCCAGCGACGAGGCCATGCCCTCGGCGTGGCGCGGATTTTCGACGATGGCGATCGGCCGGCAGGCCAGCGCCTCGCGCACCGCCTCGGCCTCGTGTCCCACCACCACCACGACCCGATGGGCGCGGGAGTCCAGCGCCGCGTCGACCGCCCAGGCGATCAGGGGCTTGCCGCCGGTCTCGATCAGCAATTTGTTGCGGCCCATCCGCCGGCTTTGCCCGGCGGCCAGCACCAGCGCGGCGACGCGCGGCTCGCGCGGCGCGGTTTCACCCGGATCGTCCTCGGGCTGGCGCGGCGAGGGGCGGCCGGGAACGTCCTTCAGCAGGCCGCCGACCCCCATCGCCATGATGTCGCGCGGCCGGATCGGCTGATTGGCGAGCAGGCGGCGCAGCACGAAATCGAGGCCGTTGAGGCGCGGCGAGCGGCCGCAGCCCGGCATGTCGACCACCGGCACGGCCCCCACCTTGCCCAGCAGCAGCAGGTTGCCGGGATCGACCGGCATGCCGAAATGCTCGACCACGCCGCCGGCCCGCTCGATGCCGGCCGGCACCACGTCGCGGCGATCGACGGTGGCCGAGGCGCCGCCGATCAGCAGCAGCGTGCAGTTGGCGGCGATGCAGCGGCCGATCGCCCGTTCGACGGCGCCCTCGTCATGCGCCACCCGCATCTGGTGGTGCAGAGAGGAGCCCAACGGCTCGATCCGCCCCCGCGTCACGGCGGCCATCTCGTCGAGCAGCACCGCCCGCGTGCCCGGCAGCTCGGTCAGGATCAGGCCCACCCGATGCGGCCGGAACGGCTCGACCCGGATCAGCGGCCCGCCCCCCGCCGCGAAGGCCACCGAGGCCTCGACGATGCGCCGGTCGACCGCGAAGGGAATGATCTTGACGGTGGCGATCAATTGGCCCGCCTCGACCGGCTCGAAGGGCGGCAGGGTGGCGATGGTGACCGCCTCGTCGACCATGTTCAGGCGCTCAAGCCGCTGGCGGTCGAGCACCGCCAGACCGGGGCCGCCGGCCAGCAGGTTGCAGCGGCCGGTGAACGGGGTGCGAAGCAGGATGTCCGGCCCCGAGATGGCGCGGCCGATCGCGGCGGCGGCCTCGTCCTCGCCCAGATCGTCGGGCTCCAGGCGCACCGCGACCACCATGTGGATTTGCTCCGCCCGCAGCGCCGCGACATCGTCGGCGGTCAGCACCCGGCCCTTTTTCAGCATGCGGTCGGGCAGGCGAAGCGAATGGGCGAGCAGCAGCCCCTCGGCGTCCTCGGTGCGAAACTGGGCGAATATCATGCGGCCGGCCTCCGTTGGCGAGCCTGCACCACCTGGGCGAGGATGGCTAGGGCGATCTCGGCGGGCTGTTCAATCGATGGACCGCGATCTTAATACGAGTTATATGAAGATAGATGTTCAGCTGATTACGCGAGTAATCCCGATCGGATCGTCGGTGAGAAGCTAAGGTGAGGTACCAATGAGTGACGCGCTTGTTCTGGAGCGGCCGGACATCGACGATCCTTCCGGAGCGGCGACAGCCGAAGGCTCCGATCTCACGGACGCCATAAGCAGGGGGCAGAACGATCTACGGCGGCTTTTGGAACACGCGACCCGAAACGAGACGCCGATCGACGCCTCGCTGATCGCCGAGTCGTCGCGCGTAATCAGTCTCAGCCCACAATCCCTCCTGGGATCGGAGCAACCCTGGTCGGCACTGAACAAAATCACCCAAGCCGTAAGTCCGGTAAGTTCCTCATCAATATGTATTGATGACGGCTGTCGGAAAAGGATCGTTAGAAGATCCCAGAACTGGGTCATAGCGGCCCTTTTGGTCGCGATTTCATTTCAGATCTATGTCGTGTTTGGCGACAGTACCTTGGACGATATCCAAAAAATTCGCGGCGAGTTTTCGGAAATCGAACATGAATATCTGAAACTCGCGTCCTCGCCATCGGACGCCTTGACCAATGAAGAGCGCATCAAGCTATTAAGATTTCAGAGTATGGTTGAAGCACTGGAAGCGGACTATCGAATTATTTCGCTGTGGTCATTCAGTGGCATCAGCCTTGAAGGCGACATGATTAACAACGCGGTTTTTACGGAGAAAGTGGCGCGAGTCATACTTGATGTGTTGCTAACATACGTACTTCCGATACTATATGGATTTTTGGGGGCGTGTTC
>JADGAL010000406.1:591-3028 GCA_015232025.1 Alphaproteobacteria bacterium | reverse complement strand
GATTTGCGCCAGCGTCGTCTTGCCCAGCCCCGGCGGGCCATGGAACAGGACATGGTCCATCGCCTCGCCGCGCCCGCGCGCCGCCGCCACGAACACCTCCAGATTGCCCCGCGCCTCGCGCTGGCCGATGAACTCGCCCAGCGTTTTCGGCCGCAAACTCGCGTCGGCGTCGCCGGACGCCGGCCCCGGCGAGACCATGCGCGGCTCGTCCGTCAAAGGCGGCCCTCCGGGCTAAGGGGGGGAAACACCAAGGACACCAAGGACACCAAGAAAAGCATCATTTGGCCCGGACGCGATGATCCTTGGTGTCCTTCGTGTCCTTGGTGTTTCATAAAAATGCTCACCGCCCACCCTCCCTGGGCGCCAGTTCCTTGAGGCCCGAGCGGATCAGTTCGGGCACCCGCGCGTTCTCGCCCAGCAGGCGGGCGGCGCCGCTGACGGCGGCGAAGGCTTCGACCCGGCGATAGCCCAGATTGACCAGCGCCGAGACCGCGTCCTCGATCGCTCCGCCGGCCGGGGCGAAGCCGGGGGCGGCCGCGGCGGCCGGCACGAAGGCGTCCGAGACGGCGAGTCCGGCCGCCTTGTCCTTCAGTTCCAGAACGATGCGCTGGGCGAGCTTCGGTCCCACTCCGGCCGCCCGCGTCAGTTCGCGCTTGTCCTGGGCGGCGATGGCGGCGGAAAGCTGGTCGGGCGGCAGCACCGACAGCACCGACAGCGCCACCTTGCTGCCCACCCCCTGGACGGTCAGCAGCAGGCGGAACCAGGCGCGCTCGGCCGCGTCGAAAAAGCCGTAAAGATGGATGTGGTCCTCGCGGACATGGGTCTCGACGACCAGCGTCACCGCCAAGCCGGCGGCGGGCAGCCGCGACAGCGTGCGGCCCGAGCAGAACACCATGTAGCCCACGCCGCCGACATCGATCACCGCCCAGTCGTCGCCCTGGGAATCGAGCAGGCCGCGCAGCTTGGCGATCACGACGCGGCCTCGGCCATGCGCCGGGCGGTGGCCCGGTGGTGGGCGTGGCAAATCGCCACCGCCAGCGCGTCGGCCGCGTCGCCGCCGCCGACCAGACATCCCGGCAGCAACAGGCGGACCATCGCCGCGACCTGGATCTTGTCGGCGCGGCCGGTGCCGACCAGCGACTTCTTGACCAGGGCCGGGGAATATTCGGCGACCGGCACGCCGGCCAGGGCGGGGGCCAGCAGCACCGCGCCGCGCGCCTGCCCAAGCTTCAGCGTCGAGGCGGGGTTGCGGTTGACGAAGGTCTCCTCGACCGCCGCCTCGTCGGGGGCGAACCGCGCCACGATCTCGGCGACGCCGCGGTGAAGCTGGGCCAGCCGCTCGGCCAGGCTGAGCGCCTGGTCCGAGTGGACGACGCCATCGGCGACTTGCCGCAGCCGGTTGCCCGCCGCTTCGACGAGCCCCCAGCCGGTGTTCCTGAGGCCGGGATCGAGGCCCAGGAGGAGCATCAGCCGTTCAGCCTTTCCATGACGTCGTCGGGGATGTCGAAATTGGCCTGGACCCGCTGGACGTCGTCGTTGTCGTCGAGAATGTCGATCAGCTTCATCAAGGTCTGGGCGGCGTCGAAATCGACCGGCACGGTGGTCTGCGCCCGCCAATCCAGATGGGCGCTTTCCGGCGTGCCGAAGCGCGCCTCCAGCCCGTCGCGCACCGAGGCCAGGTCGTCGGGGGCGCAGGTGATCTCGTGGCCGTCCTCGCCCGACGCGACATCGGCGGCGCCGGCCTCGAGGGCCGCCTCGAACATGGCGTCCGGGCCGGCCGCCGCCGCCGGGTAGCGGATCAGGCCGATGCGGTCGAACATGAAGCTGACGCTGCCCGTCTCGCCCAGCGTGCCGCCGTTCTTCGAGAAGCCCGAGCGGATTTCGCCGGCCGTGCGGTTGCGGTTGTCGGTCAGCGCCTCGACGATGATCGCCACGCCGCCGGGGCCGTAGCCCTCGTAGCGCACCTCCTCATAGATGGTGTCGTCGCCGCCCGGACTGCCGCTCTTGATGGCCCGCTCGATGCGGTCCTTGGGCATGTTCTGGACGCGGGCGGCCAGGATGGCGGCGCGCAGACGCGGATTGGCCGCCGGATCGGGAAGCCCGGCCTTGGCCGCGACCGTGATCTCGCGCGCCAGCTTGTTGAACATCTTGGCGCGCTTGGCGTCCTGGGCGCCCTTGCGGTGCATGATGTTCTTGAACTGGGAATGACCTGCCATGCTCGGAAAAGCCCCGATCGTGAAGGGAAACCCGCTGCCTACACCATATCTGGTGGGGCCGCAACAGCGGCGGCGAACCATTCCTTGACACCGCTTTATGGCAACTTTTGGGCGGGCGCGGCGCGCGGCGGTCAGGCATGCCATGGGGTCATGTCATCTCTGCGTGGCGCATCTTTTTTGTTGATGGTTTCGGGTGTACAAATGATCGCTCGTCAATGCCG
>JADGAL010000406.1:0-499 GCA_015232025.1 Alphaproteobacteria bacterium | reverse complement strand
GGTTTCGCTCGCCGTGATGTCCGCGGCGGTGACCGGCGTCATGGCCTACCGCAAGTCGGCGGGCGAGATGGTGGCCGCCGCCGACGCGAGGCTGGTGGCGCTGCGCGACGGACGCCGCGCCGAGCTGGATCAGGTGCTGAAATCGATCGAGCAGGACGTCCACATCCTGGCGGGCGTGCGCACCGTGGCGGATTCGCTGATCGAATTCGGCTACGGATTCGCCACCGTCGCCAATCCCTATGACGATTTGCAGAAGGCCTACGGGTCGGGCAATCCGCACCCGGCCGGCAAGCGGATGGCCCTTGAAAAGGCCGAGGACGGCAGCGACTACAGCGACGTGCATGTGCGCTACCACACCTGGTTCCGCAACTTCCTGCAGACGCGCGGCTATTACGACCTGTTCCTGGTCGGCCCCGAGGGCAACGTCGTCTATTCGGTGACCAAAGAGGCCGACTTCGCCGACAATCTCGACAATGGCCGCTGGAAGGACGGCGACCTC
>JADGAL010000405.1 GCA_015232025.1 Alphaproteobacteria bacterium | reverse complement strand
TTGGTGGTGAACCTTTTTTCCTGCTCAATGGCGGCCTTACCGCCGATGGGTCAGCTCATTGGCTCGCAGGTGTGAACAGCGTCGCCCAGGATTGCAGCATCGCCTCGTGATCATAGGTCTCGCGCACCCGGCGGGCGTTGGCTTGGCCGATGCGGCGGGCGGCGTCGGGTTCGCGCAGCAGGCGTTCCAGGGCGCGGGTCAGGGCGGGCTCGGAGGGGGGCACGACGAAGGGGCGATTGTCCGGGGCCAGCATGGTCTCGACGTCGCCCACCCTGGTGGCGGCGATGGGCAGGGCGGCGGCCATCGCCTCGAGGACGCTCATCGGCATCTGCTCGGTGTCCGAGGACAGGGCGAAGATGTCGAAGGCCCCGACGAAGCGCGCCGGATCGGGCAGGTGGCCGGTCAGCAGCACGCGGTCGGCCAAGCCCAGCGCTTCGGCCAGACGTTGGAGGCCGGGCCGCTCGGGGCCGTCGCCGACGATCACCAGCCTCGCCCGCTCGGCGAGCGGCGCGAAGGCGCGCAGCAGACGGGTCAGGTTCTTCTCGGGGCGCAGGGCGGCGACGGTGCCGATCACCGGCTCGTCGCGCTCGCCGCGCAGCCGGCGGGCCAAGGCGGGGTCGGGGCCGGCCTCGAAGCGGCGCGGGTCGATGCCGTTGGGAAGGTGGATCAGATTGGCGCGGGGCAGGCGCCACCGCTGTTCGGCGATGGTCAGCAGGTTGCGGCTGGGCAGCACCACCGGCACGCGGCGCAGCGCCAGCCGGCGGGTCATCACGCGGCGGCGGATCTGGCCGGCGGCCTCTTCCGGGCCGAAGCCGTCCTCGACATGGATTTGCGGCCGCAACGCGCCGAGATTGGCGATCGCCCATTCGATGGTCCCCCAATTGTAGGTGACCAGCAGATCGGGCCGCAACTCGCCGAGCAGCCGGCGAAAGGCCCACGCGTTGGACAGGGTCGCCCCCTTGGGCGCGCCGAGCGGCAGAATGCGCAGATCGACCCCTGGGGAGAGCAGGGGCGCCGCATCGTGGGCGTCGTCCATCGCCGCCACCAGATGGCGCCAGCGGCCGGGAAAGCGGTTGGCGATCGCCGCGAAGCGCACCTGCGGCCCGCCCACCCGGAAGGTCGAGAAGACGTGCAGCAGGGTGGGTCGAGTCACGCCCGATGCACCAGGATGGCGCGGCGCACGAACTCGGTCTGGTCGGCGACCGGCCGCCAGCCGAGATCGCGCTTCACGTCGGTCGTGTCGAAGCGGGCGACCAGCCCGCGCGAGCGCAGATCGCGCAGGCTGGGCGGCGGAACCTTGCGCCCGCCGATCCGCTTGACCAGCCACTTGGCCTCCTCGACGGCCCACAGCTTCAGCGGCGATTGGCCGTGGAAGCGCAACGGCCGGCCCAAGGCGCGGCCCAGCTCGTTGACATAGGCCCGCGCGGTCGGCCGCACGTCGCCGACCAGATTGAAGCGCCGCCCGGCCAGATCGGGCCGCCGGCAGGCCAGGGCGATGGCCTTGGCGACGTCCTCGACCAGCACGAAGGGCAGGGGGTTGTCGCCCTGGTTCCAGCCCAGGCAATGCTGCTCGTTGTTGAAGGTGCCCAGCCCGGAATGGAAGGGCTGGGCGCCCTCGCCGACCACCAGGCCGGGGCGCAGCACGATCGAAGGCGACCCGAACGACAGCCCCTCGTCGCGGCCCTTGGCGCGGGCGTAGTCCGAGCGCCGCTCGGCCAGGGGGTCGGTTTCGGTCGCCCCCGTGACCACCGAATGCGGATCGCCCAGCCACAAGGCGGCGATCGAGCCGACATGGACCAGCAGCGCGACCTCGCGCGCCCGGCAGGCCGCCGCGACGGCGCGCGAAGCGCCTTGGGCGAGATCGACCACCACGCGGCAATTCGCGCCGATCGCCGCCTCGACCGGCTCGCGCCGCGTGGCGTCGCCCGCGATCAGCGTGACACGCTCGAATTCGGCGGGCAGGGCCTCGACGTTGCGGGCCAGCACGGCGACCCGGCGGCCCTCGGCCAGCAGGGCGCGCACCACATGGGTGCCGATGAAGCCGGTGCCGCCAACCACCAGGATGTCGTGATCCGGCGACGGCGCGGGGCGCGGCGGGCGCGGCGCCGGCTTGGCCATGGCTTGCGCGGCGATGCCCTCGGCAAGCCGCACCAGACGGGCGCCCAACGCGCCGTTCGCCTCGGTGTCCGCGTGGAAGGCGGCGATCGAGCCCTTCATGCTTTGAAAGAACGTGTCGCTCCGCCCCGCCAGCCCCAGACTCGACGCCGCGAAGCCGGCCAGGCCGGCGCCCGCTTGGCGAGCTTGCTGCCAGCCCAGCGAGGCGCCCGACAGGGCGGTGTCGAGCGGCTCGATCCATCGCGCGCGGCGTTGCACGGTCAGCCGGTTGGCCAGCATGTCGGCGATGGCCAGCCCGTCCTCGAACAAGGCGGCCAGCCGCCAAGCGGGAAAGGGCCGTCCGGGCGCGAAATGCAGGCGGGCCGGCGCCGCCGCGCAATCCAGGGCGACCTCCAGCCAGGGATGGAAGGAGAGGCCCGGCGCCAAGTCGCGCGGCGCTCCGGCCATCGCCTTGACATCGCGCGCCGGCCCGGCCAGGGCGTCGATCTGCGACAGCGGATGGACCGCCTGTTCCAGCAGCAGATTGAGCGGCTGGCGGAACATCCAATGGCCGAAGCGCCGCGCCGCCAATTGCCGCAGCGGCATGGCGTACAGGCAATCGACCTGGACCAGCCCGCCCAGGCTTCGGTTCTCGGCCAGATGGCGCAGGCGCAGGAAGGCCGGATGGAAAAGGAAGTTCTGGTTGACCCACAGCCGCGCGCCGCCCGCCTCGACCAGGGCGTCGCACTCGGCGGCGGTCGCCGCCATCGGCTTTTCGACCAGCACGGGAAGCCCGGCCCTCAGGAAGGGCAGCGCCAGCTCGGCGTGCAGCGGCGGCGGCGCCAGCACATGGACGGCATCGATGCCGCCCGCCGCGAGGGCCGCCGCCACGTCGCCATGCACGGCGGGAATGTCGAAGCGCTGGGCCAGCGCC
>JADGAL010000404.1 GCA_015232025.1 Alphaproteobacteria bacterium | reverse complement strand
ACCGGCGCGAAGTCGCCGTTGGCGACCCGCGGCACCCGGCTCGACGTGCCGCCGCTCAGCCGTCCGAAGCGGATGCCGCCACGGCCGAGAAAGGGAAAGGCCTCGACCGTGAAGCTGTCCTGATACGAGCCGTTCCAGGGAAAGCCCAGATCGACGGCGAAATCGCCGTTGGTGTAGACGTCGACCACCGCCTTGCCCAGGGTCACCGAGATTTCGCCCAGTTCCAGGGTGCGGTATGCCGTCGGCACCACCAACTCGCCGTGATACACGCCCAGGGCGCCGTCGATCTTCCGGTACAGGATTTCGAAGGCCAGTCCCGCCAAGCCGCCGGCATTGGGGCCGCGCAAGGCGACGCGGACGCCCCACAGGATGGGATCGCAGAACAGGACGCCCAAATCCACCGTGTCCATCAGCCCGATATCGAGCCCGATCAGCCACTGGGCCTCGGGGTTCCAGACCACCCCTTGGTTGGCCAGCGGATCGCCGCCCGGCTCGACCCGGCCCAACTCGGACGCCAGCCGCGCCAAGCCCTCGCTCACCGTTCGGGGGGTGCCGTCGAGTTGGACGCGCTGGCCCAGCCCCAGATAACGCGGCCTGATATAGGACGGGCCCTGGCCGGGCACGGGGGGCGGCGCCTCGTCGATCACGTTCCACGACAACGAGTCGTCGTCATAGCGCCGGCCCAGCAACTCGCCGGTCACGGCCAGGGTGACGCCGCCGTTCTGGCCCCGGCGCCAGCGCACCGCGACCGCGTTCAGACGCATGAAGACCAGGTCGGCGTCGGCCGTCCAGGCCAGCTCGACGGCGTTCTCGCGCGGGTCGATGGTCAACACGAACCGCGACATGTCCAGATCGTTCAGCACGTCCCAGGGCGGATCGAGCCGGTAGCCGAGGGTGGGCGCGGCGAGATCGACCAGGTATTCCAGCGCCTGCCCCAGGGTGAAGCCGCCCATCTGGGCGGTGATCACCTCATGCCGGTCGGTCCCCTGGCCGATCCACGCGGTCTGGGCCTGGAACCACCGGCCGCGGAACGCGACCTGGAAGCGGTAGGTCGGCTCGGCCACGCCCAAGGCCAATTCGGTGGTCAGCGAGAGTCCTTGGACCAGGAAGGTTCCGCTCAGCCGGCCCGAGACGGCCTGACCGGGGGCCATCTCCACCTCGACCGAGGCCTCGGCCGAGACCGTCAGGGTGGTGGCGTTGAAGATGGTCGGCTGCCACCGCCCCGAAATGGTTCCGGCGAAGTGGTAGAAGGATTCGTCCCCGGTGTTGAAGGTGAAGGACAGGCGGTCGATGGAAAGGTCGGGCACCCAGGCGGGCGGCGGGTTCTGGCCGACAAAGCGCGCCACCAGATCGGTCAGCGCGATCACGCCGCCCGGTTGCAGCGCGCCCGAGAAGACCCAGCCGACCTTGCCGCCGGTGTCGCGGGTGAACTGGGCCGACAGGCCGAAGACCGGCGGCTTGGCGGCGCCATAGTCGAACACGAAGACCGCCCCCAGGCCCCCCGCCACCTCGCCGCCGACCACCGCGATCTCGAAGCTCAGGCGTTCCAGCGTGATCGCCACCGTGCCCAGCGTGACCACCCAGCCTTGCGGCGGCGGCGCGCCGCCGCCTAAGGTCGTCGGCGGGGTTCCGAACACGATGTCGCCCGCCGCGTTGTAGGACTGGTCCCAAGGATCGGCCGAAACGACCAGTTGCGTGACATTCATGCCGGGCGGCGTCGCCGGTCCGGGAGAGCCGAAATAATTCGTGAAGGCCTTGCCGATGGGAATGACGTCTCCCTCGCGCAACCGGGCGGTGCCGGCCCAGGCGGGAATCTCCAGCGCGCAGTCGATGTGGAAGGGGTCACCCGGCGCGCCGAACGCCAGCGCGCCGTAGACGGTGGCGCTCAGGCATCCCACGGGAAGCGTCACGCCGGCCGCCCTCGTCTGACTCCACAGCCAGCTTATGCCGACCCGCTCGATGGTCACGAAGGGCGCGATCGAGGTCCAGGATTCGGTCGATTCGATGGTGCAGGCCACATAGGCGACGGTGAAGGCGCCCGCCGCGCTCGCGAGGTGGAATTCCACCGACCGGAAGCGGAACGACGGAATGGGCGGGAAGTCCTCGGGGACCGGCAGTTCCGGCAGGCCGAACAGGTCGGCGAGCTGCCGCATCCCATCGACCTCTTGGCCGACCGGAAATTGGACGACGAAAGGCCAGATCCTTCCGCAAGCCAGGATCGGACAGCGCAGCCGCGCCACCAGCCGTCCGACCTTGAGCGTGCCGCCCATATAAAGGACCGACGCCGCCGCCTCGCCGTTGGCGGCGGCGGCCGAGACCAGGTCGAATCCCATGTCGGTCAGCGCCATGTCGGGCGCAAAGTCCAGGTGCGCGTTGCGAAGGCGGAGTTGCGAGGTGGCCGACGTCGCGCCGAGGTCGAGTTCCGGCGGCGCGTCATAGGCGGCCGGCGCCACCACGCGGCCTTTCACACGCAGCGGCCAGGGACCGACGACGCCGGCCCACTTCCCCCAGAACGGCGTCATCGGCAGGCCGCCGCTCAGCGTCAAACCATCGGTCTCGTCGGACGCCGCCGTGAACAGCGCGTCGTCCAGCGTCGTCGTGGTCAAGAATGACGGCACGGTGACCACGATCGATCCCCGCGCCTCCTGGGTGGGAGGCAGGCCGGCGAAAGTGGTGCCGAAGGTCCAGCCGGCCTGGGCCACCTCGAAACCCAGGGCGAAGGCGACCCCGCTTCCGGCGACGGCTCGGCAGGTCAACCCAACCGTGACGTCGACGATGTTGACCGCCGGCGCGCCCGGCAGACCCCATCGGCCGGACCCCGTCAGGACGACCGCCCCGGCCAGCGGGGCCAGGCTGGCGCCGCTCAGGACGAAGCCGCTGGTGATGGTGAACCGCTTCAGCAGGCCGGTGACCGGCGCCAGCGCCGTTAGGCTGATCGAGGCCGCGTAGAGGTCGATTTGCCCGCTGGGCGAAAGGCTGGCGTCGAGCGCCGCGACGACGTCGTCGAGACTCATGCGGGCACCTCTTCGCGTCGGGCGGG
>JADGAL010000403.1 GCA_015232025.1 Alphaproteobacteria bacterium | reverse complement strand
CGGTTCGGCGGCGAGTCGTCAATTATTGCGCAAGATCGGACAGCAGCCACAGCCCCATGAACTTGGTACCGCCCTCGGCCGCTTCGCCGATCGTCATCCGGGGTTCCGGCAGGCCGAACGGCGCTCGGGTCAGGTCGTAGGGAACCCAGCCACCCACCCGCATGTCCTGGTTCTCGGCCCCCGTCCGGTGCAGCGTGGCCAGCAGATAGCGGGCGCCCGAACGGCGGAACAGGGCCAGGGACTGCTTGACATAGGCGATCGGAAGATGGGTCAGGCAATCGCGGCAAAGGATCATGTCCGCTTCGGGCAACTGCTCGGAGGTTATGTCGAGCGTGTTGAAGAAATGGTTCTTGCGGTCTCCGAACTTGGTTCGGTTGGCCGCCACCGCCTCTTCGACCACGTCGAAGCCGAAGTAATGCCGCAAACGGCCGGTCGCCCCGTTCAGCCAGTTGAAGTCGCCGCAGCCCGCGTCGCACAGGCTTTGGACCCCCAACAGATCGAACAGCGGCGGCAATCGCTCGCGCAGGACTTTGGTCGCGGCCAGCGACGAGCCGGGACCGCTGCGCGTCTCGGAGGCGCCCCAGCCATTGCTGCGCCAAATGCCGCCGAACACCGCTTGACAGCGAAGTTTTCGCCGATCGGGCGTCAACTCGCTTTCCACCTGGGCCGGCGACTTGCCGTCGATGGCGCGCTCTTTGAAGCGGATATTCGCGAAGGCCTCGTAGGCGGCCAGGTCGCGCGCCCCGCCCAGGCCGTATTTCCCGATGTCGATCAGGGCGTCGGGATCGTCGACCGTTTCCATGCCCAGCAGATGGCGAGCCCGCTTGGCGGCGCGCAGATTCAGCTTGGGCCAGTCCTTCTGATCGGTCCAATGGCGCGGCCGGCCGCGATTGGTGTAGTCGTGATAGACCAGCACGCGGTTGGGCGTGAAGATGTCCCAGCCGTGGGTCCACAGCCGGGCGGCCAGGGTGATCTCCTCGCCCTGGAAATATAGGTAGGGGTCGTAAGGCACGTCGTTCCACATGGCGCCCGGCCCGAACTGGAAGCCGCCGGCCACGAACGCCGAGGGCGTCGGCTTGGGCGGCGCCTCGGCAAGCTGCACGGCGCGCGAGCGCAATCCCAATATGCCGGCCTCGTTGAACTCGGAGGCGAACATCACGGGCAGGAAATCGCTGCAGTCGTCGGGGGGCAGGTAAGGCGGCGGATAGGTCGACAGCAGCGCCTTGTCGGACGGGCAGTCGGCCAGCGCGGCCAGGCATTTCTCGTCCCAACCATCGACGAAGCGCATGTGGCTGTCGATCTGGAGGATGTAATCCTCACCCTGCCACAGCTTCTGCACCTGATGGCGCGCCCAGCAGGCGCCCTGGCTCTCGCTGGCGTGGAACTTGACCACCCGCTGGCGGTCGGGGCGCGTCTCGACCTTGAAACAGTCGTCGTCTTCGCCGGGAATGAACTGCCAGCAAATGCCTGCGACGATGCGGTCGGGATGCGTGGCCTTCCGGAAAAGGTCGGCCAGCGTCCACTGGGTTTCGGTATCGCGATAGCTGGCGATGCCGACGAAGATCGAAGGAAGGTTGCTCATCAGGCCCGGCGGTAAAGGTGCGGCTGCCCACCAGGGGCAGCCGCGTCAATGTTTACCACTGGATCTTTTCGATGTCGTCAAACTCGATCAAGCCCTGATCGGTCGTGATGCTGCCCGAGCTGCCATCGGCGATGTCGATACTGCCGTGCTCGGCGCCATCGACGACCTGCTGGCCGTCGATGATCAGGGTCCAGTTGCCCTCGCCCGCCGCGGACGGGCCGCCGCCGACATCCATCTCGATGACGTCGACCCAGCCGTTCTTGCCACTCTCGGCGCCGCCGTCGACCATGGTCTCGCCGGTGAAGTCGCCGAAGATGAACAGGTCGGAGCCATCGCCGCCGTCCAGGGTGTCGTAGCCGTCACCGCCCTGGATGGTGTCGTTGCCCTTGCCGCCGTCGATCGAGTCGTAGCCGTCGGTCCCGTTGATCGAGTCGGCCTTGGCGGTGCCCTCGATCTCGTTCACCGGCGCGTCGTCATCCTTGACGCGGGCGCCCGGATTGCCGGGGCTGGCGCCTTCGACGTCGTTCTGGTTTTCGTCATGGCCCGGAGGCGGCGCGTCCTCGCCGTTGCCCAAGCCCTCGTTGCCCTTCTGCTTGTCGGACTTGTCGTCATCCGACTCGCTCGGCGCCGACGTGGTCTCGGGAGTGGCCGCTGCGCCGCCGTTGGCGCCCGGATTGCCGGGGCTGGCGCCTTCGACGTCGTTCTGGTTTTCGTCATGGCCCGGAGGCGGCCCATCCTCGCCGTTGCCCAGGCCCTCGTTGCCCTTCTGCTTGTCGGAGTCGGGCGCGTCCGATCCGGTGGGTTCGGGCGTGCCGGCCTCGGTGGGCGCGGGGCTGGTTTCGGTCACCTGGGGCGCCTCGGTCGCCTGGGGCGCCTCGGTCGCCTGGGGCGCGTCCATGTCGTCGCCGAACGCCTTGTCGAACGACCAGGTGGTGTCGGCCTTGTCGGCCATGGGCAGATCGGCCTCGGTCACCCCGTCCTTCAGGATGAACAATTCGCCCTCGCCGGGACCATAGCCGTCGACCGCGTTGGTGCCCGCCTTGACGGTCATCGCGACCAGGGTCGAGCCGGGATAGTTCGCGGTGATGAACGAGTCGAGCGGCAGATCGTCGGGATCGCGGACCCCGTCATCGTCGCTGGGGAAGGACTCGACCTTCACCTTGGTGATGTTGCCCGCACCATCGTCGAGATAGAGAACCACGTTCGACAGGTCATGGTCGAAGCCATGCATGTCGTCCGAAGCCTCGGTCACGGTCTCGGTGACCGTCTCGGTCTCGGTGACCGTTGGGGTCTCGGTGACCGTCGCGGTCTCGGTGACCGTCGGGGTCTCGGTGACCGTCGCGGTCTCGGTGACCGTCGCGGTCTCGGTGACCGTCGGGGTCTCGGTGACCGTCGGGGTCTCGGTGACCGTCGCGGTCTCGGTGACCGTCGCGGTCTCGGTGACCGTCGGGGTCTCCGTCACCGTCGCGGTCTCGGTGACC
>JADGAL010000402.1 GCA_015232025.1 Alphaproteobacteria bacterium | reverse complement strand
CGAGCGCGGCATCCAGCGCCGTCTGGTCAACGATCCGAACGGTGCCCGAAAGGATTGGATGCGCGCCATCGAGGTCGCGCCGGACTCGGCCGCCGCCGATCTGGCCCGCGCCAACCTCGCCCGCATGGACATCAAAGAGACAGGAACGCCGCCCCCCAGCGGGGCAGGCGGACGCCCGTGGCGTCGGTCTCCCAGTGAAAGCCGTGGCCGTCGATCGGGCGGCCGCCCTTGGGCACCGGCACGATCGCGGGGCCTTCGCCCAGATTGAACAGGCACAGGATGGTCTCGTCGCCCAGGCATCGCGCCACCGCCAGCACGTCGCCCGGCGCCTCGACCAGGGTGGCGGCGCCGCGAGCCAAGGCGGGCCGCGTCTTGCGCCAGGCGAGGAAGCGGCGCCAGGCATGCAGCGTCGAGTTCGGATCGGCCTCCTGGCGATCGACGGCCAGGGCGCGGTGCTCGTCGGGCAGGGGCAGCCAGGGCTCGGCGGTCGAGAAGCCGGCATGGGGCGCCGTCGCGCGCCAGGGCATCGGCGTCCGGCAGCCGTCGCGGCCCTTGAATTGCGGCCAGAAGGCGATGCCGTAGGGGTCGCGCAGGCGGTCTTCGGGAATCTCGGCCTCGCCCAGCCCCAATTCCTCGCCCTGATAGACGCAGACGCTGCCGCGCTGGCACAGCAGCAGGGCCATCAGCAGCTTGGCCGCCTCGGGCGAGCCGTCGCCCCAGCGGCTGGCCACCCGCTCGACGTCGTGGTTCGAGAAGGCCCAGCACAGCCAGCCATCGGTGAAATGACTTTCGATCTCGGCGATCGTGGCGCGCAGATCGGCGGCGTGGAAGCGTCGGCGCGTCAGCCCCAGCGTATAGGCCATGTGCAGCCGCCCGCCCGCGCCGCCGCTGTAATGGTCGCAACGGCCGAAGGCGCCGGGCTCGCTCGACACCTCGGCCAGCGCGGCGCGGCCCGGCCAGCGATCGAGCAGGGCGCGCAGCCGCCCCATCACCGCCGTCGTGTCGGGATGGGCGAGGTCGTGCGCATGATGCTGCAAGGCGAACGGCTTGACCGGCGTCACGCCGCCCGGCGGCGGTCGGGGCGGATTGTCGGTCAGCGCCGGGTCGTGCAGCATGAAATCGACGGCGTCCAGGCGGAAGCCGTCGACGCCCCGCCGCAGCCAGAATTCGGCGGCGTCGAGCAGGGCGGCCACCACGCCCTCGTGGCGCAGGTTCAGCTTGGGCTGCGAGGACAGGAAGTGGTGCAGGTAGTATTGCCGCCGCCGGGGGTCCCAGCTCCAGGCGGGACCGCCGAACACGCTTTGCCAATTGTTGGGCGGGCCGCCATCGGGGCGCGAATCGGCCCAGACGTACCAGTCGGCGCGCGGGCCTTGGCGGTCGGCGCAGCTTTCCAGGAACCACGGATGGCGGTCCGAGCTGTGGCTCCACACCTGATCGATCAGCACCTTGAGTCCCAGCCGGTGGGCTTCGGCGATCAGCCGGTCGAAATCGTCCAGGGTGCCGAACATCGGGTCGACGCCGCGAAAATCCGACACGTCGTAGCCGAAGTCCTTCATCGGCGAGGGGAAGAACGGCGCGATCCACACCCCGTCGACGCCCAGCCGGGCGACATGCCCCAGCCGCGCCGCGATGCCCGGCAGATCGCCGACGCCGTCGCCGTTCGAATCGGAAAAGCTGCGGGGATAGATCTGGTAAAGGACCGCCCCGCGCCACCAGTCGTCAGGCGTCACCGTCGGCCGCCCCCGCTTGCGCCAGGGCCTCCTCCTTGCGGCGGTACACGGTGGCGCAGGCGGCGCCCAGCACGTTGGCCGGCAGGAAGCAGGTCGCCTTCTTCTCGCGCAACAGCAGGCTGGCCTGGTTGTAGACTTCCAGCGACAATTCCTCGATATCGATGCGGATGCCGTTGGGCAGCTTCGAGAACAAGCCGTCCATGCGCACGATCATGTTTTCGACCGGCGCCTTGAGATCGCCGGTTTCCTTGTGTTTCTGCGCAAGCTGGGCCAGCTTGACCGCCACCGCCAGCACGAAGCCTTTGCTCCAGCAGGTGGTGCGGGCCGATTCGCCATAGTCGGCCAGCAGGCGCATGTCCTCGGCGCTCAACTCGCGCGCCACGGCCGAGGCGTTGGCGCCTTCCTCCATGGCGGCATAGAGCTTCAGGATCAGGAGGTGCAAAACATGGCCCCGGCAATCCTTGCCTCGGGGACATAACAAGCAGCTTTTCACGGAGTCGCCGTTCCTTCGCAGACGAGGCGATTATCCACCCTTCGCGGTCAAGGAACAAGATTTACGCATTCTTTACTCTTTTACGTCGAAGATTGAAATTGGCGAGGTGCGCAATGAGCAGCGGGATCGTCAAGGCGGGAGGACACGCCATCGAGGGCCGCGTTCTTGCCGCCATCGAGAAGGCCAGCCGCCAGACGGGCATTGATTTCGGCTACCTGATGGCCCAGGCGGCGCGCGAAAGCGCGTTCGATTCCGGGGCGCGCTCGGGCGCGTCCAGCGCGTCGGGACTCTACCAGTTCACCCAGGGCACCTGGTTCGAGATGGTGCAGCGGCACGGCGCCCGCCACGGCTTGGCCGACGCCGCCGCGCAGATCACCCGCGGCCCCGACGGCAAGCTCACCATCCTCGACCCCGAGCGGCGCAAGGAGGTCCTGGCGCTGCGCCGCGACCCCGAGGTGGCGGCTCTGATGGCCGCCGAATACGCCAAGGGCAACGGCGCCTTCCTGGAGAAGCGCTTAGGCCGGCCGGCCACCGCGACCGACCTGTACTTCGCCCATTTCCTGGGACCGGCCGGCGCCGCCCGCTTTCTGGAATCGCACGGCGACGAGGCGACCCGGCAGGCCGCCGACGTGCTGCCCGAGGCGGCGCGCCTCAACCCCAGCATCTTCTATGATGGCCGCTCGGCGCGCTCGGTGGCCGGAGTCTACGAAAAGATCCATCACACCGTCGCCGGCCCCAGCGTCGCCTATGCCAGCCTGGCCGCGAAGCACGGGGGCAAGGGCGCGGCCCCGGCCGTCGAGCGGGTCGCGGCCGCCCCGCCGCCGGCCCAAGCCGTGGCGATGGTCGCCGAGCCGGTCGAG
>JADGAL010000401.1 GCA_015232025.1 Alphaproteobacteria bacterium | reverse complement strand
CCGACAGCGGCCGGCTGGGCGCGAATGGCGGCGTGCTGCTGGCGGCCGGCCGACGGCCGATGCTGTGGGGCGGGATCGCCTCGTCCGATCTGCCGGTCTATGTGGCGGCGCTCGACGGGCCGCCGATCGGCGCCGTCCAACCGGGCGAGGGCGCTCGGCACGCCGTCGCGGTGGGCCGCATCGCCAGCACCGGCTGGCCCGTCCTGGTGCATACCGACGCCAAGGCCCTTTACGGCTCGATCGAGCGGGTCCTGCTGCTGGTCGGGGCGGGCGTCCTGGCGCTGCTGGTGGCCGGCACGCTGGGCCTGATCGCCATTCTGCGCCCCCTGGCCGGCAAGATTCTGGTCGGCGCGAACGTCTTGCGGCAACAGGTCGAGGAACTTGAGCGGGTCCGCGCCGATCTTGAACTGAAGACCCGCAAGCTCGCCGAATCGAACGCCGATCTCGAACAGTTCGCCTATGTCGCCTCGCATGACCTGCGCGAGCCGCTGCGCACCGTGATGAGCTTCGCCCAGTTGCTGCGCCGCCGCTACGAGGGCCGCATCGACGCCGAGGCCGACGAGTTCCTGGACTTCATCGTCGAAGGCGCGCACCGCATGCGCACCCGCATCGACGACCTGCTGGCCTATTCGCGGCTGGAGCGCGCCGCCGTCGAGATCGGCCCCGTCGATCTGGGCGAAGCCGTGGCCGGCGCGCTGGACAATCTGCGCCAGACGATCGACGAATCGGGCGCCGTGATCGAGGCGGAAAGCCTGCCGGTGGTCCAGGCCGACCGGCGGCAATTGGTGTGGATGTTCCAGAACCTGCTGTCCAACGCCATCAAATTCGCCACGCCGGACGTGCCGCCGCGCATCCGCCTATGGGCCGAGCGTCAGCCCGAGGGATGGCGAATCTCGGTGGCCGACAATGGCATCGGCATCCCCACCGAGGGCCGCGAACGGCTGTTCGAAATATTCCAGCGCCTGCACGCCAACCCCGAGATCGAGGGCAACGGCATCGGCTTGGCGATGTGCCGGCGCATCGTCGAGCGCCATGGCGGCGCCATCTCGGCCGATTCCGAGCCGGGGCGCGGCAGCGTGTTCCACATTCTGCTGCCACAACCGGATGAGGCGCAGGCGATCCCGGAAAACGCCGCCGGTCGTTGACGGCGGGCGGCGGGCCGGCCTATTCTGCGCGCCGAACGGAGGGTCCGACCCGTGACCGACGAATCATTTCCCCGCACGCGATCCGCCTTTCGCCGCCTTGAAGCGGTGATCGACCGGCTGGACGCCGCGATCGTCGGGCGCGGCGAACTGGTTGGCCAGATCGACGTCCTGCGCGCCGAGAACGCCGAATTGCGCGACGTGACGCGCGCCGTGTCGAGCCGCCTGGACGAGGCGATCGGCCGCGTCCAAACGGCGCTGGAAGGCTGATCGTGGCCAGCGTCGACATCGCCATCAACGGCCGACCCTATTCGCTGGCCTGCGACGACGGGCAGGAGCAGCGCATCCTGGGCTTGGCCAGGCTGGTCGACGAGCGCGCCCGCCGCGTCGTCTCGCAGGTCGGCCCGGTGAGCGACACCTTGCTGCTGCTGATGGTTTCCCTGCTGATGGCCGACGAGGTCGGCGAGGCGAAGGGCATCGCCGAACGGGCCGCCGCCGAGCTGGATGGGTTCGACGCCGCCCTATCGCGTGGCGTCGACGTGTTGTCCGGTCGGCTCGCCGCCATTGCGGAACGGCTCGAGAAGGCCTAGATTCATGGGCGGAGCGAGGGCTGCCTGGTGCGTTGGTCGCATCAGTCCCTGGGGCCAATATCCACCTCTGGGGAGCCGTCTCTGCCAGGATCGTGGTCCTGGTACATGGCGCCCACCTGCGTAGCAGGCCACAGAGGACTCGCAATGCCGACGGCCGAGGCGGCTCCGCTCCACTCTTCCCCAGGATTTCCGCGATGACCGACGCCGCCGCCAAAAGCCCGATGCGGGCCGCGGCCGCCGCGCGACGGCGCGTGGCCAGCCAAGCCTTCGGAGCGACGGCGGCCCTGGCGGCGCGCGACGCCTTCCTGGCGACGGCTCCGAAGGCGGACGGCCCGGTGGCCGGCTATTGGCCGATCGGCGACGAGTTGGACATCCGTCCCTTGCTGACGGCGCTGGCCGAGGCCAAATGCGAGGTGGCGCTGCCGGCCGTCGCGGGGCGCGGCATGCCCCTGGACTTCAGACCATGGACGCCCGGCCAACCGCTGGAGGCCGGGGCGCACGGCACCCGACACCCGCCGGCCGACGCCGGGCGGGTGCGGCCCGCTTTGCTGCTGGTGCCGCTGTTGGCCTTCGATGGCGAGGGCTGGCGCCTGGGCTATGGTGGCGGCTATTACGACCGCAGCTTGGGCCTGTTGCGCCAATCGGGCCGGGTGATCGCCGTCGGCGTGGGCTTCGCGGCGCAACGGGTCGAGCGGGTGCCCCATGACGATCACGACCAGCGCCTGGACGCCGTGCTGACCGAGCGCGGGTTCGCCTGGACCTTCGAGCGACGGGAGACGGCATGAGGATTCTTTATCTGGGCGACGTGGTGGGGCGCACCGGCCGAACCGCGGTGATCGAGGCGATGCCCGATCTGCGCCGCCGACTCGAACTCGACTTCGTGGTGGTCAACGGCGAGAACGCCGCCCATGGCTTCGGCATCACCGGCAAGATCTGCGAGGAATTCCACGCGGCCGGGGTCGACGTGGTGACGCTGGGCAACCACGCCTGGGACCAGCGCGAGATCATGGGCTACATCGACGGCGATCCGCGCCTGCTGCGCCCGCTGAACTACCCGGCCGGCACGCCGGGGCGCGGCGCCAACGTCTACGAGGTGTCGCGCGGCCGCAAGGTTCTGGTGATGCAGGTGATGGGCCGGCTGTTCATGGACCCGCTCGACGATCCCTTCGCGGCGGTCGAGGCGCAATTGAACCGTCACCGCCTGGGAGCCTCGGTCGCGGCGATCCTGGTCGACATCCACGCCGACGGCACCAGCGAGAAGGGGGCGATGGGCCATTTCTGCGACGGCCGCGCCTCGATGGTGGTCGGCAGCCACTCGCATGTCCCAACCGGCGACGCGCAAATCCTGGGGAAG
>JADGAL010000400.1 GCA_015232025.1 Alphaproteobacteria bacterium | reverse complement strand
CCAACGTGCTGACCTTCCGTCCCTGCGACCCGGTCGAGACGGCCGAGTGCTATCAGGTGGCGCTTGAGACCGCGACCGGCCCCTCGGTGATGGCCCTGTCGCGCCAGAACCTGCCGGTGCTGCGCACCGAGCACACCGACGAGAACCTGTCGGGCAAGGGCGGCTATGTGATGGCCGAGGCCGATGGCGACCGCAAGGTGACCATCATCGCCACCGGCTCGGAGGTGTCGCTGGCCATGGAGGCCCGCGCGGCGCTCCAGGCCAAAGGTGTGGGCACCGCCGTGGTCTCCATGCCTTGCACCGAGCTTTTCGATCTTCAGCCGGTCGGGTATCGTCGTGCGGTGCTGGGCGATGGCGTCCGGGTCGCCGTCGAGGCCCTGGGCACCTATGGGTGGGAGCGCTATGTGGGCGACGCGGGGGCGATCATCGGGATGACCGGTTTCGGCGCCTCGGCTCCCGCCGAGAAGCTGTACGAGCATTTCGGCATCACGGCCGGCGCCGTGGTCGACGCCGCCATGTCGCGCCTCTAAGATCGCCTCGCGCGACTCGCACGACCAAGGGAGATATAGAACGATGGCACTCGTTTCGTTGCGTCAGCTCCTCGACCACGCGGCCGAGAACGGCTATGGCCTGCCCGCCTTCAACGTCAACAACATGGAGCAGGTCAAGGCGATCATGGAGGCGGCCGCCGCCGTCGACAGCCCGGTGATCCTGCAAGGCTCGGCCGGCGCCCGCAAATATGCCGGCGAGGCCTTCCTGCGCCACCAGATCCTGGCGGCCCTGGAAGCCTACCCCGAGATTCCGGTGTGCATGCATCAAGACCACGGCACCTCGCCCGCGGTGTGCGCCCGCGCCATTCAGTCGGGCTTCAGCTCGGTGATGATGGACGGCAGCCTGCGCGACGACGGCAAGACCCCGGCCGATTACCAGTACAACGTCGCGACCACCCGTCAGGTGGTCGACATCGCCCACGCCTGCGGCGTGTCGGTGGAAGGCGAACTGGGCTGCCTGGGCTCGCTGGAGACCGGACAGGCCGGCGAAGAGGACGGGGTTGGCGCCGAGGGCACGCTGGACCACAGCCAGCTTCTCACCGATCCGAACGAGGCCGCCGAATTCGTCCAGGCGACCAAGGTCGACGCCCTGGCGATCGCCATCGGCACCAGCCACGGCGCCTACAAATTCACCAAGAAGCCGACCGGCGACGTGCTGCGCATCGACCGCGTCAAGGCGATCCACGCCCGCATCCCCTCGACCCATCTGGTGATGCACGGCTCGTCCTCGGTGCCGCAGGAGTGGCTGGAGATCATCAACAATTACGGCGGCGACATGGGCCAGACCTATGGCGTGCCGGTGTCCGAGATCGTCGAGGCGATCAAGCACGGCGTCCGCAAGGTCAACATCGACACCGACTTGCGCATGGCCTCGACCGGCGCGATCCGCAAGTTCCTGGCCGAGAACCGCAAGGAATTCGACCCGCGCAAGTACTACAAGGTCGCCCAAAGCGCGATGACCGAGATTTGCAAAAGCCGCTACGAGGCGTTCGGCTCGTGCGGCCGCGCGTCGAAGATCAAGGTCGCCTCGCTCGAGGACATGTTCAACCGCTACGCCAAGGGCAGTCTCGATCCCAAGATCGCCTGACCACTTGAATTCCCCCCTTTCCTCGGGGGAGGGGGGGAGATTTTCGCGACAAAGGAACCGGCCATGACCGTCAAGATCGCCCCCAGCATCCTGTCCGCCGACTTCGCCCGCCTGGGCGAAGAGGTCCGCGCCATCGACGCCGCCGGCTGCGACTGGGTGCATATCGACGTCATGGACGGCCATTTCGTGCCGAACATCACCATCGGCCCGGCCATCGTCAAAGCGCTGCGGCCCCATTCCAAGAAGATCTTCGACGTCCATCTGATGATCGACCCGGTCGACCCCTTCATCGAGGACTTCGCCAAGGCCGGCTCGGACTACATCACGGTGCATGCCGAGGCGGGCAAGCATCTCGACCGCTCGCTGCAATTCATCCGCTCGCTGGGCAAGAAGGCCGGCGTGTCGCTGAACCCGGCCACCTCGGAAAGCGCCATCGAATTCGTGATGGACAAGATCGACCTGATCCTGGTGATGTCGGTCAACCCCGGCTTCGGCGGCCAAAGCTTCATCGAAAGCCAGATCGCCAAGCTGCAACGCCTGCGCGCCATGATCGGCGACCGTCCGATCGAACTTGAAGTGGATGGCGGCGTCACCGCCGACAACGCCGCCCGCATCAAGGCGGCCGGCGCCACCGCCCTGGTCGCCGGCAGCGCGGTCTTCAAGACCCCCGACTACGAGAAGAACATCGCGGCGATCAGGAACGCGTGAGGGGCTGGCCAAGTACCCCATTGCCCGTCTTGATTCGTTGTCCCATTGGACGCACAATGCGGCTTGACGTCGAAGCCGCATTGGGAGATTGGGCATGCCCCGCAGCCGCGCCACCGCCCGGACCGAGGAAAACCGCACGCGCGGCGCGCGCCTTGGGTTCCGCGTCGATGACCGGACGAAGGAACTGGTCGAGCGCGCCGCGGAATTGGAGCGGCGCAATCTCACCGACTTCTGCCTTACGGCACTGACCGAGGCGGCCGAGAGCACGATCGCGCGTCATGAGGCGCTGGTCTTGTCCGAGCGGGATCGTGAGGTGTTCTTCGACATCCTCATGAACCCGCCGAAGCCCAACGCGCGGCTTCTGCGCGCGTTCAAGGCGGAGCGGCGACGCGCGGGCTCTTGACGGTGGACCTGGATTGCCGGTTCGAGCCGCTCGACGGTTGCCATGATCGAGCCGCTTTCCGCTGCGGAGTGGAAAGCCTCGACACCTATCTCAGAACCCCAGGCATCTCAGGATATGCGGCGCAAAGCCAACGCCGTGTTCGTGTTGGTCACGCCCCAGGAGCGCCAACGCATCATCGGCTATTTCACCCTTTGCGCGCATACGCTGGCCCAGGGCGCCGTTCCCGAGGCCGCGCGCCGGCACATCCCCAGATATCCGCTGGTCAGCGCCACCCTGATCGGGCGGTTGGCGATCGCCCGCCAAGAACAAGGCCGCGGCTGGGGCGCCGTCATTCTGACGCGCGCCCTTCGCGTCTCATACGACAATGCCGCGATCGTCGGT
>JADGAL010000003.1 GCA_015232025.1 Alphaproteobacteria bacterium | reverse complement strand
CACATACTGGTCCGCGCGTTTGGCGAGGATGGCACGCTCTTGACCCGGCAAGGCGCGGTGCCGGCAATCACGGCGGCTCGGGCGCGGCAAATTCTGCTCGACGAGTGGACGCCGCTGGAGCGGGTCCGGGAGGCGGTGGTCGCCGCATGGCGCGCCACCGTGGCATTCTATGACGACCTCGGATGGTGGCGCGCGCCGTTGTGGCCGGCGCTCGGCTGGGCGCTGGCGACGGTCGCGGCGTGGGGGTCGTGGGTGTTCGCGCCGGCGCGACTGGCCCGCTTGGCCATGCCGGTGCCGGGGGCGCCGCCGCCGCCTCCGTGGAAGTTCTGGCTGGGGGTGGTCACATTCTTCGGCTGGCTGGGCGCCACGCGGCGACCGTTGCGGGCTTGGCTGCGCCAGAACCGGGATGCGATCACCCTGGCTTGCTTCGACGGCCGCGACGCGGTGATGGAGCGTGCCCGCTATTGCCCGCTGGGCCACGAGGCCGAGGTGACCGCCTTTGCCGCCGCGGTGGGCCGGCGGGATCGCGGGCTGCTGTGGATCGACGGAGTCGGGGGCAGCGGCAAGACCGCGCTGGCCATCCAGATCGTCGGGCGCCAGCCGGGGCTTGTCCCGGTTCTGGTCAACGAGGACTGGACGGAATCGCTGGCGGCGCAGATCGCGCGGCAGCTTCGTCCCGCCGAGTCCGGCCGGGGGCCGACCGAGGCGATGGTCAAGACCCTGGGCGCCGACGGCTTGCTTTGCCCGCTGGTCGACTCGCTGAGCGAGCGATCGACGCCGGATGCGGTCGATCAGGTCGGGCGGGTCGTCGCCGACGGCTGGTTCCGCCACCTGGTGGTGACATCGCGCAAGCCGCCACCCGGTGGGCAGGTCTGGGAACGGCTGCGGCGCGTCTCGACGGCGGCGTTGACGCCCCAGGCGGTTCCGGCGTTCGTGGCGACCTACGCCGCCCTGGACCATGTCGCCGCGATCACCGCACGGCTGGCGCCGCTGCTCGCCGGGCCGGCCATGCCGAGCCCGCTGTTCCTGCGCTTCGCGATCGAACAGGCGTCAACCGGCCCGCGCGCCTCGATCGGAAAGCTCGCGCTGGTGCTCAGCTATGTCGAGGCGCTGCGCGCCGGAAAGGTGAACCTCGCCGCCGACGACATGGCGCGCGCCGCCGCCATCGCCGCCGTCGAGGCGGTGCGCGAGCATCTATCGCCAAGGGAACTCGAGCAGCATTTCCTGCGCGGCGTGCTGGTCGCCGAAGGCCCCTTCGTTGATGCCCGCAACGCGCCCTCGGTCGAGCCGGCGGCGGTGGTCGAGATGCTGGTGTCGAGCGGATTGCTGGAACGCAACCAGGTCAACCGCCGCCTGAGATTCGCCTACGACCCGGTGGCCGAGTTGCTGGCCGCGTGGCGCCTATCGACCGCCCGCGCCGCCAGTCTCGCCGACCTCCGGGACAGGCTGGCCGCCGACCCGAACAGCGCCTTGGCCCAGGCGCTGGACGAGGTGGTCCGCACCGGCGCGACGGATCGTGTCGCGATCGAAGCCGGGTGAGCCTTGTCGTCTAAGCGCGCAAGACCTCGTGGATCACCCGATCGGCCGGCAGGGTGATGATGGCGGTGGTGCCGTGGCCTTCCTTGCTGGTCAGGCGCAGCGTGCCGCCATGCAGTTCGATCAGGGTCTTCGAGATCGGCAGGCCCAGCCCGGTGCCTTCGTAGCGGCGGGTCAGCGACGCGTCGACCTGGCCGAAGCGTTCCAGGGCGCGGGGAATGTCGTCCTCGGACATGCCGATGCCGGTGTCCTTGACCAGCAGCGACAGACCGCCGTCCTGGTTGACCACCGCCTCGACCGAGACCGTGCCGCCGCGCGGGGTGAATTTGATGGCGTTGCCGACGATGTTGAGCAGCACCTGTTTCAGGCGCAGCGGGTCGACATTGATGCCGGGCAGGCGGCTCATCGCCTCGGACTCGACGACGTCCAGGCGCACGCCGGTCGAATCGGCGCGGTCCTTGACGAACACCAGCACCGATTGGACGAGGTCGCGCACGCCCACCGTCTCGACCGACAATTCGACCTTGCCGGCTTCGAGCTTCGAGAAATCCAGGATGTCGTTGATGATCCCCAGCAGATGGCGGGCGCTGTCGAAGACGGCCAGCGAATATTCGCGATAGGTGGGAATGGCGTGGGCGCCGTACAGCTCCATCTTCATGATTTCGGCGAAGCCGATGATGGCGTTCAGCGGGGTGCGCAATTCGTGGCTCATATTGGCCAGGAACTCGGACTTCGAGCGATTGGCGACCTCGGAGGCGCGCTTGGTCTCGATCAGGGCCGCCGCTTGGCGCTTCTTCTCGGTGATGTCCTCCTTGATGGCGATGAAGTGGGTGACCGCGCCCTCTTCGTTCTTGATCGCCGAGATCGCCTCGAATTCCCAGTACAGGTCGCCGTTCTTGCGCCGATTGAGGATTTCGCCGTACCAGTCGCGGCCGGCCATCAACTCGGACCACAATTCCTGATAGACCTCGATCGGCGTCTGGCCCGAGCGGAAGATGCGCGGCGTCTGGCCGACGATCTCCTGCAAGGCGTAGCCCGACACCTCGGCGCAGCGGCGGTTGGCGTATTCGATGACGCCGTGGGTGTCGGTGATGACGATCGACATCGGGCTGTGCTCGATGCCGTAGAAGAAGGTGCGCAGCCGGTCTTCAAGGTCCTTGCGCTCGGTGATGTCGCGCAGGGACACGATGCATTGCAGATCGCCCTCGAACTTCAGGACGTAGATCGAGGCGTCGAAGATGACGTTGGTGCCGTCCGGCTTTTGATGCATGAATTCCGAGCGCCGCCGGGGCACCGCGAACAGCTTGTCGATGGCCGCCACCTCGGGCAGCACCTCGCCGATCGGCCGGCCGACCAGATCGTCGGCCATGCGCCGCCACATCGCCTCGACCGTCGAGTTGACATAGCCGATGGTCATCGTCTTGTCGAAGGCGATCACGCCGTCGCCGACATTGTCGATGATCGCGCTGTAGTAATTCTCAAGATGGGAAATCTGGCGGATCTTGGTGTCGATGTCTCGCACCAGCGGACGGAACACCCATAGCCCCGAGAAGATCAGCAACGCGATGGTCACGCCCTCGCCGACCAGCGCGAAGACATGCAGGTATTCGCCCTGTTCGCGATTGATGGTTTCGAAGGTGCCCAGGAAATCGTCGAGATTTTGCGACAGGTCGCGGGTGGCGCGGTCGACGATCGACGGCACCAGCCGGCGCAGCAGCGGGTCGCCCTCGGGCCGCGCCAGCACGGCGCGCGCATCGGCGATCAACGAACTGATCGAGGCGTCCAACTCGGCCAATTGGGCCGACAGGCGGCCATCGGTGAACCAGCCCCAGCGCAGGATGTCCGAACTCGCGGTCTGGGCGCGAATGGCTTGGTGCCCGGTCTCGAGGTCGGCGACCGCGTCGGCGAGCAGACGGCGCACCTCCTCGCGCGGCTTCTTCTCGCCGGGATCGACGAGCAGCACGGCGTAAAGCGCGATGCGGTGGGTGAGCATCCGTTCGCGACTGCTGAGATTCATGATCTCGGGCGAGACCTGAACACGCAGAAGCTGTCCGAAAACGAAAAAGGCCGCCAACGACACGGCGAAAAGCAAGCCCAGAACAAGGACATACTTGCGCGTGAAGATCGCAGAGATGGATCTGGTCATCGGCCCCGGATCCTGCGATTCCCGAGCCGGCGCCTGGACGTCACCGCCGGGCACCTTATCCACCTCCCCTAGAATCTCGCGGGCTGGAGCGCCCGTTTCTGCGGCTCACGCTGCCATACCGGCCAGCGGGGAACAACTCATTTTTAGCCCGGTGGCGGCGAAACGCCGGCCAGAAGGCGTTTCGCCTCGTCCCACAGGTGAGGCACCGCCCGCGAGAGTTCGCCGGCCCGCGCGTGGTCGCCGACCTTGCAGGCCCGCTCGATCTCCAGGCACTGGGCCGACAGGCGCAACAAGCCGACCGTCTCGGCCGCGCTCTTCAGGCCATGCGCCGCCCGCTCCCAGTCCCGCGGGTCGCCGCCGCCCGCCCCGACCGCGATGCCGGCCACCAGATCCTCGCCGCCATCGACGAACTCGCCCAGCAGTTCGATCATCGAATCCCGCCCCAGATCGGCGGCCAGGGCTTCGATGCCGCCGGGATCGAAGGCGGGCGAATCGAAGGCGGGCGGATCGAAGGCGGGCGGGATCGGCCGTTCGGCGCGCGGCTCGTCGGGCGCCGCCCATTGGGCGATCACGGTGAGCAGCCGGTCGGTGTTGAACGGCTTCGAGACGAAGTCGTTCATGCCGGCGTCCAGACAGGCGACCGCGTCGGCTTCCGAGGCGGCCGCCGTGACGGCGATGATCGGCACCCGCGATTCCGGCCCCGGCAGGGCGCGGATCGCGCGGGTCGCCTGCAACCCGTCCATTTCGGGCATCTGCACGTCCATCAACACCACGTCGAACCGGCGTTGCGCGACCAGGTCGAGGGCCGCGCGACCATTCTCGGCCACCGTGACGGAATGGCCGCGCTTGCGCAGCATGCCGGTGGCGACGCGCTGGTTCACCGGGTTGTCCTCGGCCAGCAGGATGTCGAGCGGCGGCAGGTTGACCGGCGCGTCGGCGGCGGTGGCGACCGACATCTCGCGGCCCAGTCCGAAGGCCAGCGTGAACCAGAAGGTGCTGCCCCGGCCGACCTGGCTGTCCACCCCGATGCGGCCATGCTGCATCTCGACGATCTTCTTGCAGATGGCGAGCCCCAGCCCGGTGCCGCCGAACCGCCGCGAGATCGACGAATCCGCTTGGCTGAACGAGGTGAACAGCCGCGTCTGGGCCTCGGCCGGGATGCCGATGCCGGTATCCTCGACGGCGAAGCGGATGCGCACCGTGTCGCCCGACGCCGCCTCGACCGACAGCGCCACCCGCACGCCGCCCTTTTCGGTGAATTTGATCGCGTTGCCGATCAGGTTGAGCAGCACCTGGCGCAGCCGCGCGGCGTCGCCCGACACGAGGCGCGGCACGTCGGGCGCCGCTTCGACCTCCAGATCGATGTGGCCTTCCTGGGCGCGCGACGACATCAGCGCCACCACGCTTTCCACGGTCCGCACCACGTCGAAGATGATCGCCTCGAACTCGACCTTGCCGGCCTCGAGCTTCGAGAATTCCAGCACGTCGTTGAGAATGGTCAGCAGCGCCTCGCCCGAATGCGCCACGGTTTCCAGGTACTCGCGCTGCTGGGCGTCGAGATCCGTGTCCAGGATCAATTGCGTCATGCCCAGGATGCCGTTCATCGGCGTGCGGATTTCGTGGCTCATCACCGCCAGGAATTCCGACTTCACCCGGCTGGCGCCCTCGGCCGACTCCTTGGCCTTGGTCAACTCGGCCTCGAAGCGCTTGCGCTCGGTGATGTCCTTGACGGCGCTGAAAATCGCCTGCTCGCCGTCGTGGACCATCAGCACCGACGAGATCAGCGCCCAGATCTCCTTGCCGCCGCGGGTGCGCAGGCAGACTTCGTAGTCGTCGATCTCGCCGTCGCGGCGCACCGCCTGGATGATCGCCTCGCGGTCGGCCCGGTCGACATAGAAATCGCGCATCCGCACGCCGGCCGGATCGACCCCGCCCAGTTCCAGCAGTTCGACCAGCTCGTCGTTGTAATAGACGATCGCCCCGTCCGCCAGCCGGGCCACCACGATCGGAAAGGGCGCCGCCGCGAGGATGCCGCGCAGACGCTCCTCGCCGCGGCGCAGGGCCAGGGCGGCGTCGCGGAACACCACCAGGGCGTCGGCCATCCCGGTGATCTCGTCGTCGCCGCTGCGCGGGATCGGCGCGTCCAGGTCGCCCGAAGCGATCAGCCGGGTCGAGGCGGCCAGCCCGGACAGCCGCGCCACGAGGTTGCGCCCGATATGCAGATGGATCAGCAGCACCGGCCCCAGCACGATGGCCGCCGCCAGGGCGAGCAGCGTGACGCTGCCGGTCTCCAGCGCCGTCTCGGCCTCTTCGGTCGAGGCCGCCGCCTCGCGCTCGGCCTGGGCGACCATGCGGCCGACGCTGGCCGACATGCGGGCCGACAATTCGCGGTTCTGGCGCGACAGCGCGGCGATCTCGACCGACGCCTCGATCTCGCGGGTGCGCAGCTCGAAGACGCTGCCTTGGCCGCCGCCCAGGCCGATGATCGCTTCGCCGGCGGCGCGCGGGTCGGGCTCGCGGGCCGGCACCCGTTCGAGCAGGCGGCGCAACCGCATCGCCGCCTCGGCGAACGACGTTCGCACCGCTTCCAGGCGTTGGGGGTCGTCGGCGCCGACCACCTCGTTCAAATGGCCGACCAGCAGATTGCCGGTGGCCAGCGTCTCGTTCACGGCGGCCTGCATCCGCATGTCGCCGGACGATCGCACGGGTTCGAGACCCTGGCGGAACAAGCCGTGCATGCGGACCAGACGGGCTCGCGCCTCGCGGCCGCGCTCGCCCAGGTCGATGCGCCGTTCGACCAGCACGTTCTCCTTGTCGAGGTTTTCCGACATCGCCGCGACGATGGCGCGCAACTCGGCGACCCGCTCGGCCGCCACGCTGGTGCGCGACAGATCCTCGATCAGCCCTTGCAGGCGGCCGGTCTGCTGGCGCAGGGCGATGAACACGTTCTGGCGCTGGACGTGGTTCTGGGCGGCGTCGAGGATCGGCGCGGCGGCGGCCAGACGGCCGCTGGCCTCGGACAGCTTCAGCGCGCTGGCCACCGACGGCATGCTGTCGCGGGTCAGCCCGGTCAGCAGGCGGCCGATCTCGTTGAACGAGTACCAGCCGGCCCCGGCGGCGGACAGCGTCATCAGGGCGACCGCCCCGATCGCGATGAACAGTTTGGCCCGAATTCCGAACGAGGGCGCGCCTTGGGGCGCCCCTCCGGCCGGCTTCGCGGCGGCCTCGGTCGGCCTCGCGGGTTGGTGCAATCGGGACTCCCCTGGTTCCGCGCCCGCCTCATCATAGCCACTGGCCGCGCGTTGTCGAGGCCGCTTTGACGGGCTGGACAGAACCTTCGGTTGCGTCGATACTGGCCCGCCACGATCAAGGGGGGGGGCGGCATGAAGGCGGCGTGGGCGATCCTGATGGCCGGGGCGCTGGCCATGCTGGCGGCGGGCGACGCGCGCGCGGCGGGCAAGCTGCGCATCTTCAATTGGGACGAATACACCGCCCCGGCGCTGATCGAGGCGTTCCAGCGCGAAACCGGCGTCGAGGTGTCGGTCGACACCTATGGCACCTATGACGAGTTGTACGAGAAGCTGCGCGACGGCACGTCGGGCTACGACCTGGTGGTGCCCGCGCAGTCCGCCGTACCGCGTCTGATCGCGGAAAAGCTGATCCAGCGCATCGACGCCTTCGCCCTGCCCGGCTACGACAATATCGAGGATATCTGGCGCCATCAGCACTACGATCCGGGTGACGAATATTCGCAACCCTGGCATTGGGGAACCACCTCGTTCGTGGTCGACCGGGCGCGCTGGCAAGGCGACATCGACACCCTGGCCGTCCTGTTCGACCCGCCCGCCGGCCTGAAGGGCAAGATCGGCATGCTGGCCGAGGGCGACGAGGTGGTGACCATGGCGCTGCGTCATCTCGGCCTGCCGGCCTGCACCCGCGCCAAGGCCGATCTGGACAAGGTGCGCGCGCTTTTCGGCAAGCTGGCCGGACGGATGGTGGTGAGCGACGGAAACGATCCGGTCGAGCATCTGGTGAAAAGCGACGCGGTCGTCCATATGGCCTGGAACGGCGACGCGATGATGGCGCGCGCCCGGCGGCCCAGCTTGGCTTACGCCTTCCCGCGCGAAGGCGTCACGGTCTGGTCCGATGTCATGGTGGTGCCGGTCGGCGCCCCCAACCGGGCCAACGCCCTGTCGTTCCTGTCCTTCGCCCTGCGGCCCGAGAACGCCGCGATGCAAAGCAATTATTCGGGCTATGCCAACGCGGTGCGCGGCAGCGACGCCCATCTCGACGCGGCGATGAAGTCGGCGCCCGAGATCATCGTGCCGTCCTCGGCCAAGCTGGACTTCATGCGAGCCTGCCCCAGCGCCGTGTTCGACGCCTACCGGGCCTTGTGGAACGGCATCGCGGCCAAGCTGCCGCGGTCTTGATCCGGCGGCTGGGCCGGGCGTAAGGTGGCGCCTTTGCGGGATGGAGGGTTCGCCATGGCCATGGAAGCGCGCGACATCGAGGCTTTGATCAAGCAAGGCATCCCCGACGCCCAGGTGACGATCGAGGATTTGCGCGGCGATGGGGATCATTACGCCGCCCTGGTGGTGTCCGAGGCGTTCCGGGGCTTGAGCCGGGTCCGGCAGCACCAACTGGTCTATGGGGCGTTGGCCGGCAAAATGGGCGGCGATCTGCACGCCCTGGCTTTGCAAACCGCGGTGCCCGGACAGGAGCCCTACGGCCGCGGTTGACGAGGCCGGCCCAAGGGGCCATATCCAAAGGGCAACCCCCGACCGGCGATGCGGACGGGGGCGTTTGGCGCGACCAGCAGGGATGATCACATGACCGGCACCACCGTTAACGATCGCATCACCCAGGAAATCACCGAGAACCCCGTCGTCCTGTACATGAAGGGCACGCCGATGTTTCCGCAGTGCGGCTTCTCGGCCGCCGTGGTTCAGGTGCTGTCGGATCTGGGCGTGAAGTTCAAGGGCATCGACGTCACCGTCGACCCCTCGCTGCGCGAAGGCATCAAGCAGTTCACCAACTGGCCGACCATCCCGCAGCTTTACGTCAAGGGCGAGTTCGTCGGCGGCTGCGACATCGTGCGCGAGATGGCCGCGTCGGGCGAGCTTCAGACCATGCTGCGCGACAAGGGCGTGATGGGGGCCTGACCCCGCCTGTCAGGCGGGCGAGCCAATGAACCGACCCAGCGGCGGGAAAAAGGTTCACCACCAAGGCACAAAGGACACCAAGAGTCACCAAGGGACCGAAAGTGTACGGGCAATTCGCCGCCCGCTTCGTGTCCTTGGTGTCCTTGGTGTTTCCACACCTGTTTTCCACTAGGTGGGTCAAGCAAATGGCTCGCCGGTATCAGGCGGGCGCCGGCTCGGTCAGGCGGATCGGCTCGGGCGGGCGCTTGGCGAGCGTGAAGTGGAAGGTGCTGCCCTCGGACGGCGCCGAGTCCACCCATATGCGTCCGCCATGGCGCTCGACGATGCGTTTGCACAAAGCGAGGCCCACGCCGGTGCCCTGGTATTCGCGGCGCGTGTGAAGGCGCTGGAAGATCATGAAAATGCGATCCCAATAGCGGGGCTCGATCCCGATGCCGTTGTCGGCGACCCGGAAGTGCCAGTGGTCCCCCTCGTCGCACGCGGCGACGGTGATCCGCGGCGCAACGTCGGGGCGGCGGTATTTCAGCGCGTTGCCGATCAGGTTTTGCAGCAGCCGCTCGATCTGGCCGCTGTCGCCCAGCAGTTCGGGCAAGGGTTCGGGCGCCTCGATCTTGCCGTGGCTGTCCTCGATGGCGCCGGTCAGGTTGTAGGTGGCGGCCTCGAGCGCTTCGCTCGCCTGGAACGACGTGAACGGCCGCCCTTCGCGGTTCACCCGCGAATAGGCGAGCAGGTCGTGGATCATCCGCTGCATGCGGGTCGAGCCTTCGACCACGAAGCCGATGAATTCGTCCGCCTCGGCGTCGAAGCGGCCCTCGTAGCGCCGGCGCAAAAGCTGCGTGTAGCTGGTCACCATCCGCAACGGCTCTTGCAGGTCGTGCGAGGCGGTGTAGGCGAAGTGCTCCAACTCCTCGTTCGATCGCTCAAGCTCGGAGACCAGCCCGGTCAACTGGGCGGTGCGCTGGGCGACCATGGCCTCGAGCCGGTCGTGCGCCTCGGCCAATTCGCGGAACATCGTCTCGTAGGGACGTTCCAGGCAGGCCAGCATCATGGCGCGGTAGATCAAATAGTACGAGGCGACCTTCAGGACGTGGCCGATCCCGTTGATCGCGTTGTCGACGATGCCGTGGACGCTGAACACCGCCTCGCTGGCCGCCTTGAGGAGCAGCGCGGCGATCATCAGGGCCAGCGTCGTCTTGGCGAACCGCGCCCGCCACGCCCAGGTCAGCGCCGCCGTCAGCAGCAGCGCGCAGGCGATGGCGCCCTCGGCCACCCGCTGAACCAGCGTCGCCCCGCCTTGCGGGGTCCACATGTCGGGAAACCAGCCGGCGGCCAGCAGCGACAACACCAGGGCGGTGGCCAGCAGCACCAATAGATTGATGGTCGCCACGTCGGGCCGCCGGCCCATCACGAACAATCCGCCGAGCAGGAATCCCGCCTCGATCGTCCGCGCCGTCACCCAAAGCTGGGTCGCCAGATTGGTGGGGTCCTCGATCGCGCCCTCGATCGCCACCGCATGGACGGTGTCGAACACCGCCACCGCCAGATAGCCGATGCCCACGACCAGCAGATAATCGTCCGACGCCACGCGCCGCGCATGCCACGCGACGCCGTAGATCGCGAAGGCGACCACCACGGTGAACAACTCCGCCAGCGTATGGAAGGTGACCAGTCCGGCCATCGCCGAGAACACGAGGGCCACCGACACCGCCAGCGCCAAACCCATGTCACCGATGACTTCAATCCTGCGGGGGACGCGCAGATCCGTCATGGATTGCCCATAAATGCCTCGTTGAATGTCATTTTGCGCCTTTCGCGCCGAAGGGTAAAGCGCCGACCAAGGACAATGACGCGCATGCCGGCGATGTGTTAGGAGAGCGTTCGACGCCACGATTCGGGAACCGCGGGCCTTGACCATCCACTCTCGCCTGATGGCCGCGAATGGCGGCGGCGATCCCTTCGACCGCCACGTGTTCGCCTGCGTTCTGTCCATCGGGGCCGCCGAGGCGCCGCGACCGCTGCCGCACGCGGTCGGCCTGTCGCCGGCCGAACTGGCGCGACTCGTGGCGACCTTCTTCCCCGAGGCGGACTGGCTGGCGCTCGGCGGCGCCTTGGATGCCGGCCCGGATTCGCCCGAGGAGGCCGATCTGCGTCGGCTGCTCGAAGACCACGCGACCCGGCCGAACAGCGACGAATCGCGCTGGCTGGCCGCCATGGTGGCGCGGCGCTCGCTGAAGCCCAGTCATTTGTGGCAGGATCTCGGATTGGCCGAGCGCGGCGATCTGTCGCGCCTGCTGCGCCGCCATTTCGGGCCGCTGGCGGCGCGCAACACGCGCGACATGAAGTGGAAGAAGTTCTTCTACCGCACCATGTGCGAGCAGGAGGGCCTGTCGATCTGCAAGTCGCCGGTCTGCGACGACTGCTCCGATTTCGGCCAGTGCTTCGGCCCCGAGACCTGAGTTATTTGGGCGCGACCTTGGCGACCACGGCTTGCAGGCCGCGCAGCAGATTCTCGCCCATCTTGCCGCCATCGCCCTCCATGCGCTGGCCGATCACCAGACGCATGGCGTCGAGATGGACCTTGACGACGTCAAGCTCGGCCGCGCCCGTCTTCTGGGTGCCTTCGAGGAACCGGCAAAGCTGATTGCCGATCGCCGTCATCAGGTGATAGCCGAAGCTTCCGCCCTGGCCCTTGACGTCATGGGCGACGCCGAACAAGTCCTTGAAGACTTTGGCGCGCTCGCCCTCGGGCGTGGCCAGCGCCTTGTCGTAAAAGCCTTGCAGCTTGGTCAGATCATCCTGAACCCATTCCAGGTAGTTGCCCTGCAAATTGGCGATGATCTGCTCGGCCTTCTCCAGCATGTCGAGATCGACGCCGTCGGGGCCGTACTTGACCTTGTTTTTCAAGGTATTCGGGGGCTGGATGAATTCCGGTTCGTCGCCGCTCATGAAATCCGCGCTCCTGCTCTACCCCCGTTATCGCCGCTTTCGCGGTCCGGCGCAAGTCTCAGCCCGGCTCAGCCGCTCAGCAGCGCCTCGACCTCGGCCTGGCTCAGGCCGACCGAGCTTTGATCGACCACCTGTTCCTGCTTCACGGTCTTGCGACGCTCGCGGCCCTTGTATTCGATCTGACGGCGACGCCGGTCGGGACCGAAATAGGTGGCGGTGCGGATGAAGGGTCGGGGCCGCTCGATGATCGCCCGGATTCGGGAATACAGCGCCTTGGCCGAGATCGGCTTGGCTAGGAATTCATGCACGCCGGCATCGCGGGCTTCGACCACGCGGTGCATTTCGGTGTGGCCGGTCAGCATGATGATCGCGGCGAACGGGTTGGGGCTGTCCTTGCCGGTACGCACCAGACGAACGAAATCCAGGCCGTCGAGCGGCGACATGTTCCAGTCGCAAATGATGATGTCGGCGGGGAAGTGACGCAGCTCCTTGAACGCGTCGGCGCCGTCCGCCGCCTCGACCACGCTTTTCGAGCCCAGGGCGTGCAAAATCGTCTTCACAAGCGCCCGCATGTGCTTGTTGTCGTCGACGACCAGAAAATTCAACCTTTCCAGGCTATAACCAGCCATCGATCACGATCTCGCAATGCGGGGTTCGTCTTACGCGCAGTGAATCCTTATAACGCCGTTCGTCGCGGACAGGAAGTCCCGCCTGATCATCATCCTTCCCCAAGGCTTGGCTTTCGCCTTTCGCCACCCGAAAAGGGAAGCTGACGTCGACGCCTGTCGGGACCGAAATAGCCCTCGCAACGCACGAAGGCCCGCGGTTTGTCGAGCACCGACACGATCCGTCCAACCAGGGCCTTGGCCGAAATCGGCTTTGCCAGGAATTCGTTGACGCCCGCGTCGCGCGCCTCGATCACCAGACGGGCCTCGCTGTAGCCGGTCACCATGATGATCGGCAGATAGGGATTCGGGCTGTCGGCGCCGCGCCTGATCCGCTCGACGAAGACGAGGCCGTCCATCGGCTCCATCTTCCAGTCGGCGATCACCAGATCGGCCTGAAATTCCTTCAGCACCTCAAGGCCGTCCTCGCCGTCCTTGGCCTCGCGGATCGTGGTGACGCCCAAGGTCTGCAACACCGTGCGGATGAGAAGCCGGGCGTGCTGATTGTCCTCGATCACCAAAACCTTGACGTCGCGGCCGTCGAACCCACTCATCCCCTGATCCCGTGCCCCGCTCCGGGGCCCCCCCGACGCCGGTGAGCCACTATAACAGACCAGCCGAAGGCGAGGCACCGTGTTTTAGAGTCAATTCGCTCGGAACGCGCGGGCCACGCGCGACGCGGGTGGCCGCGCCAGGGCCTCGCAGACGAAGCGTCCCGCCTCAAGCAGGCGGCCCAGATCGACCCCCGTCGCGACGCCCATGCCATCCAGCATGTAAAGAACGTCCTCGGTGGCGACGTTGCCGGTGGCGCCTTTGGCGTAGGGGCAGCCGCCCAACCCGGCGACCGCGGAATCGATCACCTGGACGCCCCGCTCCATGACCGCCAGCAGATTGGCCAGCGCCTGGCCGTAGGTGTCGTGGAAGTGCGCGGCCAGACGCTCGACCGGCACCTTCGCCGCGACCGCCTCGACCATCGCCTGGGCGGCGAGCGGCGTGCCGGCGCCGATGGTGTCGCCCAGCGAGACCTCGGCGCAGCCCATCTCGAACAGCCGCGCCGCGACCAGGGCCACCGCCTCGGGCGCCACCCGCCCCTCATAGGGACAGCCCAGCACGCAACTGACGTAACCGCGCACCACCAGACCCTTGGCGCGGGCCTCGGCCACCACCGGAGCGAAGCGGTCCAGGCTTTCGGCGATCGAGCAGTTGATGTTGCGCTGGGAAAAGCTTTCCGAGGCGGCGCCGAACACCGCGATCTCGCGGGCGCCCGCCTCCAGCGCCGCCTCCAGCCCCTTGAGATTGGGGACCAGCACGGGGAACGAAATCCCCGGCCGCTGGCCCAACGCCTTCAACACCGCGCCGGAATCGGCCATGCGCGGCACCCATTTGGGCGAGACGAAGCTGCCCGCCTCGATCACCGTCAGTCCGGCGGCGATCAGACGCTCGATCAGCCCGATCTTGACCTCGGTCGCCACCGGCGCCGCCTCGTTCTGCAAGCCGTCGCGCGGGCCGACCTCGACCAGCCGGACGGATTTGGGCAATGTCAGCATTCCAGCCCCTCGTAAATGTCGGCCATGGCGAGCACCTTCGTCATTCCCGCGAAGGCGGGAATCCATTCGGTTTCGATATCCGGTTTGGCCCAGACACCCATGGATCCCCGCCTTCGCGGGGATGACGATCGACGTTGGCTCACATCAAGCCTCGGCCGCCTCGAAGGCCAGCAGTTCGGCGGCTTCCGAGACCTGGTCGCCGGCCGCGAAATGGACGGCGGTGACGGTGCCGTCGGCCGGCGCGCGGATGGTGTGTTCCATCTTCATCGCTTCGAGCACCATCAAGGGCGTGCCAAGCGTCACCACGGCGCCGGCCTCGACCAGCACCGAGACCACGCGGCCGGGCATCGGCGCGGTGAGGCGGCCGGTGCCGGCGCCCTGCTCGGCGGCGCGCGCCGCCGGGTCGTCGAGCGTCAGCTTCCAGGCCCGGCCGTCGAGCAGCACGGTGATCTCGAAGCCCTGGCGCACCACGGTGGCGGCCATCCGCATGCCGTCCAACTCGACGGTGAGGCGGCCGGACGGCTCGCGCACCGCCCGCGCCATCACCGGCGGGCCATCGGGCAGATCGAGCATCCAGCCGTCGCGCCGCCAATGGACCACCACGGTGGCGATCCGCTCGCCATCGCGGAACATCAGGTCGTTGTGGTTGTCGTCGTTCATCCGCCAGCCATCGGCGGCGTTCCAGGGCGAGTACGGGTCGGACGAGGCCGCCGCGCGACCGCGCGCCTGCTCATCCAGACGCAGGATGGTGTCGAGCGCCGCCACCCCCAACACCGCCGCCGGGGCGGGCTGGTTGGCGGGCACCAGCTCGGCCCGGTGGCGTTCGATGAAGCCGGTGTCGACGGCGTCCTTGGCGAAGTCGGGATGGCCCGCCAGGGCGGCCAGGAAGGCCGCGTTGGTCGCCACCCCGACCACCTCGTACTCGGCCAGCGCGGCGCGCAGGCGGCGCAGGGCGGCCGGGCGGTCCTCGTCCCAGACGATCAGCTTGGCGATCATCGGGTCGTAATGGATCGAGACCGCGTCGCCCTCGCGCACGCCGGTGTCGACCCGCACATGCGGCCCCTCGGCCGGCGGGCGCAGATGGTGCAGCGTGCCGATCGAGGGCATGAAGTCGCGGGCCGGGTCCTCGGCGTAGAGCCGGGCCTCGAAGGCGTGGCCGCGCCGGGGAATGTCGGCTTGCGCGAGCGGCAGGCGCTCGCCGGCCGCCACGCGCAACTGCCATTCGACGAGGTCGCGGCCGGTGATCATCTCGGTGACCGGATGCTCGACCTGGAGCCGGGTGTTCATCTCGATGAAGTAGAAGCCGCCGGCCGAATACAGGAATTCGACGGTGCCCGCGCCGACATAGCCCACGGCGCGGGCCGCCGCGACGCCGGCTTCGCCCATGCGCGCCCGCACCGAATCCTCCAGGCCGGGGGCCGGAGCCTCCTCGATCACCTTCTGGTGGCGGCGCTGCAACGAGCAATCGCGCTCCCACAGATGGACGACGTTTCCATGCCGGTCGGCGAACACCTGGATCTCGACATGGCGCGGCTGGTCGACATATTTCTCGATCAGCAGCATGCCGTCGCCGAACGAGCTTTCCGCCTCGCGCCGCGCCGAGGCCACCGCCTCGGCCAGTTCGGATTCGGCGCGCACCACGCGCATGCCCTTGCCGCCGCCGCCCGCCGAGGCCTTGACCAGCACGGGAAAGCCGATCTTTCGGGCCGCCGCGCACAGCGCCTCGGACGACTGCTCGGCGCCGTGATAGCCGGGCACCAGCGGCACGCCGGCCGCCTCCATCAGGCGCTTGGATTCGACCTTCGAGCCCATCGCCTCGATGGCCGGCACCGGCGGGCCGATGAACACCACGCCGGCCGCCTCGCAGGCGCGGGCGAAGGCGGCGTTCTCGGACAGGAAGCCATAGCCGGGATGAACCGCCTGGGCGCCGGCGCGCCGCGCCGCCTCAAGGATGACGTCGCCCCGCAGATAGCTTTCGCGGGCCGGGGCCGGGCCGATGTGGATCGCCTCGTCGGCCATCGCGACATGCATGGCCGAGGCGTCGGCGTCCGAGAACACGGCGACGCTGCGAACGCCCATCCGCCGACAGGTGCGGATGACGCGGCAGGCGATTTCGCCTCGATTGGCGATCAGGATCTTGTCGAACATGAACTCACCCCACCCAGCCCGGCTTGCGTTTCTCAAGAAAGGCGGAAATCCCTTCCTTGCCTTCCTCGGAGGCGCGGATATCGGCGATGCGCCGCGCCGTGTAGCGCATCACGTCGGGCCCCATCGGGCTGTCGCCGACCACGCGGATCAGATCCTTGGCGGCCGCCACGGCGGCGGGGCCGTTCTTGACGATCAGATCGGTCAGCCGGGTCGCCTCGGCGGCCATCTTGTCGGTGGCGACCAGTTGATGAACCAGCCCCAGGCGCCACGCCTCCTTGGCGTCGAAGCGTTCGGCGGTCAGGAACCAGCGGCGCGCCGCGCGGTCGCCGATGGCGCGCACCACATAGGGCGAGATCACCGCCGGGATCAGCCCCAGCCGCACCTCGGACAGGCAGAACGCCGCGTCGGGCGTGGCCAGCGCGATGTCGCAGCAGGCGACCAGCCCGACCCCGCCGCCATAGGCGGGGCCGGCGACCAGCCCGATCACCGGCTTGGCGCAGGTGTCGATGGTCTCCATCAACAGGGCCAGGGCCATCGCGTCGCGCAGATTGTCCTGCTCGGAATAGCCGGCCATCCGCTTCATCCAGCCAAGATCGGCGCCGGCCGAGAAGCTTTTGCCGTTGGCCTTCAGGATCACGGCGCGGATCAGCGGGTCGCCCGACATCGCCTTGAAGGCCGCCGTCATGCCGTCGATCAGCGCGTCGTCGAAGGCGTTGTGAACGTCGGGCTTGTTCATGGTGATGATGCCGACACCACCCGCCGTCTCGACGAGAAGCGATTCGCTGGCCATGGTCAATTCCCCCTTCCCATCACATGCGGAACACGCCGAAGGTGGTCGGCTCGATCGGCGCGTTGAGCGCCGCCGACACCGACAACCCCAGCACCCGGCGCGCGTCGGCCGGGTCGATGATGCCGTCGTCCCACAGCCGGGCCGAGGCGTAAAGCGGATTGCCCTGCGTCTCGTATTGCTGGCGGATGGGGGCCTTGAAGGCCTCCTCCTCCTCGGCCGGCCACGTCTTGCCGCGCGCCTCGAGCGCGTCGCGCCGCACCTGGGCCAGCACGTTGGCGGCCTGGTCGCCGCCCATCACGCTGACGCGGGCGTTGGGCCACATCCACAGGAAGCGCGGCTGGAAGGCCCGGCCGCACATGCCGTAATTGCCGGCGCCGAAGCTGCCGCCCATGATCATGGTGATCTTGGGCACCCGCGTGGTCGAGACCGCCGTGACCATCTTGGCGCCGTCCTTGGCGATACCACCCGACTCGTATTTGCGCCCGACCATGAAGCCGGTGACGTTCTGCAAGAACAGCAGCGGAATGCCGCGCTGGCTGCACAACTCGACGAAATGCGCGCCCTTCTGGGCCGATTCCGAGAACAGGATGCCGTTGTTGGCGACGATGCCCACCGGATAGCCGTAGAGGTGGGCGAAGCCGCAGACCAGCGTCGCGCCGTAAAGCTGCTTGAACTCGTCGAAGCGGCTGCCGTCGACCACGCGGGCGATCACCTCGCGCACGTCGTAGGGTTTGCGCAGGTCGGTGGGCACCACGCCGTACAATTCGGCCGGATCGTAAAGCGGCTCCTCGGAGGGACGCAGATCGAGCGAGACCCCCTTCGAGCGGTTCAGATTGCCCACGATGCTGCGCGCGATCGCCAAGGCGTGGTCGTCGTCCTGGGCGTAATGATCGGTGACCCCCGAGACTCGGCAATGCACGTCGGCGCCGCCCAGATCCTCGGCGGTGACCACCTCGCCGGTGGCCGCCCGGACCAGCGGCGGGCCGCCCAGGAAGATGGTGCCCTGGTTGCGCACGATCACGCTTTCGTCGCTCATCGCCGGAACGTAGGCGCCGCCCGCCGTGCAACTGCCCATCACCACGCCGATTTGCGGGATGCCCAGCGCCGACATGGTCGCCTGATTATAGAAGATGCGGCCGAAATGGTCGCGGTCGGGAAACACCTCGTCCTGGGTCGGCAGATTGGCGCCGCCCGAATCGACCAGATAAACGCAAGGAAGGTTGTTCTCCTTGGCGATCTCCTGGGCGCGCAGGTGCTTCTTGACGGTCAGCGGGTAGTAGCTGCCGCCCTTCACGGTGGCGTCGTTGGCCACCACCACGCATTCGCGGCCCATGATGCGGCCGATGCCGGTGATCACGCCGGCCGCCGGCACCTCGCCGCCATACATGCCATAGGCGGCGAGTTGCGACAGTTCCAGAAAGGGCGAACCCATGTCGAGCAGCCGGCGCACCCGCTCGCGCGGCAACAGCTTGCCGCGCGCCAGATGTTTCTCGCGGGCCTGCTCGCCGCCGCCCAGCTTGACCTCGGCGACCCGGTCGCGCAGATCGGCGACCAGGGTTTTCATGGCCTGGACGTTGGCCTTGAACTCGTCCGACCGGGTGCTGACGCTCGACTGAATGACGCTCACTGTCTCAACTCCTCACCAGCCGCCGGCCGCCAGCCAAGCGTCGATCTCGTCGAGGCGGTCGTTGCCCCAAAATCCCTCGCCGTCGATCAGGAAGAACGGCGAGCCGAACACCCCTTGCGCCATGCCGCGCTCGGTTTCCGTCTTCAGCCGCTCCTTGATCGCCGGGCTTTCGATGCCGGCCAGCAGCGCGGCCTTGTCCACGCCAAGACCCGCCGCCACCTCGGCCACCGCGTCGGGCGGCGTCATGTCGCGGCCCTCGCCGAAGAACGCCCGCCAGATGGCGTGGGCCAGTTGGCGCGCCTTGGCCGGATCGCGGTCGTCCAGCCAATAGAAGGCGCGGCTCGCCGCCTGGGCGCGCAACGGAAAGGATTCGGGCATCGTGAAGGGCACCGTCATGCGCCGCGCCAGGCGCACCCAGTCATGCTGGGCATAGCGGCCGCGCATCGTCGAATGGGTCAACGGCCCCTGCCCCGTGGTCTTGAACACCACGCCAAGCAGAAACGGCCGCCAATCCACCACGCGCCCATGGCGGGCGGCGATCTCGTCGATGCGGAACGACGCGAAATACGCGTAAGGCGACGAGAAGTCGAACCAGAATTCGATCGGCTCAGGCATGGATGCCCCCAAGACAGTTCGTTAGAAACACCAAGGACACCAAGGACACCAAGAAGGATCGGGTGACGAGAAAAATTTCCTTTGTGTCCTTGGTGTCCTTGGTGTTTCCCAAAAAATTCTCACTCGGCCAGGATCGCCCGCGAAATCACCAGACGCTGAATATCGCTGGTGCCTTCGTAAATCTGGCAGACCCGCACGTCGCGCCAAATGCGTTCGACCGGGAAGTCTTCGAGATAGCCGTAGCCGCCATGGATTTGGATGGCGTCCGAGCAGACGCGCTCCGCCATTTCCGAGGCGAACAGCTTGGCCATCGAGGCTTCCTTGAGGCAAGGCCGGCCGGCGTCGCGCAAGGTGGCGGCGTTCAGCACCAGTTGGCGGGCCGCCTCGATTCGGGTCGCCATGTCGGCGAGGCGGAAGGCCACCGCCTGATGCTCGGCGATGGCGCGGCCGAAGGTGCGGCGCTCCTTGGCGTAGGCGATGGCGGCCTCCAAGGCCGCGCGCGCCATTCCCACCGATTGCGAGGCGATGCCGATCCGTCCGCCTTCCAGATTGGCGAGCGCGATGCGGTAGCCGTCGCCCTCGGCGCCTAAGCGCAGCTCGGCGGGAATCCGCAGGCCCTCCATGACGATCTGGGCGGTGTCGGAACAGTTCTGGCCGGTTTTGGCCTCGATGCGGGCGACGTTCCAGCCGGGCGTGTCGGTCGGCACCACGAAGGCCGAGATGCCCTTCTTGCCGGCCGCCGGGTCGGTGACCGCGAAGACGATCGCCACCTTGGCGTTGCGCCCCGAGGTGATGAACTGCTTCACCCCGTCGAGCACGTAGTCGCCGCCGTCGCGCCGCGCCCGCGCCCGCAACGCCGAGGCGTCCGAGCCGGCCTCGGGCTCGGTCAGGCAGAAGCAGCCGAGCATCTCGCCGCTGGCCATCGCCGGCAGGAAGCGGCGCTTCTGCGCCTCGTCGCCGAACTTCAGGATGGGCATGCAGCCCACCGAATTGTGAACGCTCATCACGGTGGACAGACCGCCGCAGCCCGAAGCGATCTCCTCCAGCGCCAGGGCGTAGGAGACGTGGTCGGCGCCCGCCCCGCCCCATTCGTCGGGCACCAGCATGCCCATCAAGCCCAAGGCGCCCATCTCGGCCAGGGCCTCGGCGGGGAAGGTGTGGTCACGGTCCCAGGCGGCGGCGTTCGGCCACAGCTTGTCGGCGGCGAAACGCCGGGCGGTGTCGCGGATCAGGGTTTGCTCGTTCGTCAGTAACATCGCCCCTTCTCCAATTGTCGCCGCTTCAAGGCCCGAGTTCACCACCAAGACACCAAGGTCACCAAGGTTCACCAAGAGAGACGCGCCGCTCTGCGACCTAATCCGGTCTCTTGGTGACTTCTTGGTGTCTTCGTGTCTTGGTGGTTAATCCGCCGCTTGGGCATTTCCTTCTCTGAACTCAGCCCCGCCGAACCGCGGTCACTTCGATTTCGACCTTCATGCGGGGATCGACCAAGCCGCAGACGATCGTCGTGTTGGCCGGGCGGATGCCCTCGAAGTGTTTGCCGCAGACCGGCGCGACCTTTTCGAAATACGCCGCGTCGGTGATGTAGACCACCACGCGGACCACATCGCCAAGGCTGAAATCCGCCTGGGCGAGGGCCGCCGCGATGGTCGCGAAGGCCTGCTCGGCCTGCTCGACCACGTCCTCGGCGATCTGGCCGTTGGCGAAGCCCGAGGTCCCGGCGACGAAGATGAACGGCTCGGCCACCACGGCGCGGGAATAGCCGGCCACCTGTTCGAAGGGGGACCCCGAGGAGATCAGTCGACGCGTCATATCAAATCCTTTCCAGCGCGACGGCGGTCGCCTCGCCGCCGCCGATGCACAGACTGGCGACGCCTTTCTTCATGCCATACTTTTCCAGTTCCGCCATCAACGACACCATGATCCGCGCCCCCGAGGCGCCGATCGGATGGCCCAGCGCGCAGGCGCCACCATGGACGTTGACCTTGTCGTGCGGCAGGTCGAGGTCGCGCATCGCCGCCATGGTGACCACCGCGAAGGCCTCGTTGATCTCGTAAAGATCGACGTCCTTGGCCGACCAGCCGACCTTCTCGAACAGCTTCCTCATCGCGCCGACCGGGGCGGTGGTGAACCACGCCGGCTCTTGCGAATGGGTGGCGTGGCCGCGGATGATGGCGAGCGGCTTCAGGCCGCGCTTCTCGGCCTCGGAGCGGCGCATCAGCACCATCGCGGCGCCGCCGTCCGAGATCGACGACGAATTGGCCGCCGTCACCGTTCCCCCCTCGCGGAAAGCGGGGCGAAGCTGCGCGATCTTGTCGAGCTTGGCCTTCAGCGGCTGCTCGTCCTGGGTGACGGTGGTCTCGGCCTTGCCGGCCTTGAAGGTGACCGGCACCACCTCGGCCGCGAAGGCGCCGCCGGTGATCGCCTTCTGGGCGCGGGTCAGCGACTCGATGGCGAAGGCGTCCTGCCGCTCGCGGCTGAACTGGTAGGCCTGGGCGGTCTCCTCGGCGTAGGTGCCCATCAGGCGGCCCTTGTCGTAGGCGTCCTCCAACCCGTCGAGGAACATGTGGTCATAGATCTTGCCGTGACCCATGCGGTAGCCCGAGCGGGCCTTCTCCAGCACGTAGGGGGCGCTCGACATGTTCTCCATGCCGCCGGCCACCACGACCTCGGCCGAGCCGGCGAGGATCAGGTCATGGGCGAACATCGCCGCCTTCATGCCCGAGCCGCACATCTTCGAAAGGGTGGTCGCCCCCGCCGAGTCGGGCAGCCCGCCGAAGCGCCCCGCCTGACGGGCCGGCGCCTGGCCCAGCCCGGCGAACAGGCAGCAGCCCATGATCACTTCCTGCACATCGGCCGGCGCGACGCCGGCGCGCGACACGGCGGCGCGAATCGCCGCGGCGCCGAGTTGCGGCGCGGGAACCGATTGCAGATCGCCCTGAAAGCCCCCCATGGGGGTGCGGGCCGCGCCGACGATGACGATGGGATCCTGCTGGGTCATGGCAACCTCTCCGGATTGATGGATGCCGGATGGTACACCGGCCGGGGGCGTCGGGACATACCGCGTCAGGCGGTCTCTTTGAACAACTCGCGCCCGATCAGCATGCGGCGGATCTCGCTGGTGCCGGCGCCGATCTCGTAAAGCTTGGCGTCGCGCAGCAGGCGCCCGGTCGGGTACTCGTTGATGTAGCCGTTGCCGCCCAAGCATTGGATCGCCTCGAGCGCCATCCAGGTGGCGCGCTCGGCGGTATAGAGGATCACCCCGGCGGCGTCCTTGCGGGTGGTCTCGCCGCGGTCGCAGGCCTTGGCGACCATGTAGGCGTAAGAGCGCGAGGCGGCCATCGTCACATACATGTCGGCCAGCTTGCCCTGCATCAATTGGAACTCGCCGATCGCCTGGCCGAACTGCTTGCGGTCGTGGACATAGGGGATCACCACGTCGAGGCAGGCCTGCATGATGCCCAGCGGGCCGCCGGCCAGCACCAGGCGCTCGTAGTCCAGGCCGCTCATCAGCACGTTGACGCCCTTGCCCAGGGTGCCCAGCACGTTCTCTTCCGGCACCTCGCAATCCTCGAACACCAATTCGCCGGTGTTCGAGCCGCGCATGCCCAGCTTGTCCAGCTTCTGCGCCACCGAGAAGCCCTTGAAGCCCTTCTCGACGATGAAGGCGGTGATGCCGCGCGCCCCGGCCTGCGGGTCGGTCTTGGCGTAGACCACGATCACGTCGGCCTCGGGGCCGTTGGTGATCCACATCTTCGAGCCGTTGAGAATCCAGCGGTCGCCCTTCTTCTCGGCCTTGAGGCGCATCGACACCACGTCGGAACCGGCGCCCGGCTCGGACATCGCCAGCGCGCCGACATGCTCGCCGGTCACCAGCTTGGGCAGATAGCGGGATTTCTGCGCGGGGTTGCCGTTGCGGCGGATCTGGTTGACGCACAGATTGGAATGCGCGCCGTAGGACAGGCCGACCGAGGCCGAGGCGCGGCTGATCTCCTCGACCGCCACGACATGCTCGACATAGCCCATGCCGGCGCCGCCATACTCCTCCTCGACGGTCAGGCCGAGCACGCCCAAATCGCCCATCTTGCGCCACAAATCGGCGGGGAAATCGTTGACGCGGTCGATCTCGGCGGCGCGCGGCGCGATCTCGACCGAGGCGAAGTCGCGCACCGAGTCGCGCAGCATCTCGACCGTCTCGCCCAGATCGTAGTTCAGCGAGGGATAGGCGTTGGGGATCATGCGTTCACCTTCTGTCAGAATGCGACTTCGCGGCCGGTCTGCTTGCCGCGCAGGGTTTGCAGGGCGATGGCGCACAGCGATTCGCAGCCCTCGCGCAGGACGTAAAGACGGGCCTCGGTGATGATCAGGGTGCCGCCCACGCGGATCACCTCGCCCCGGCCGATCAGCTCCTCGCCCAGACCGGGGGCGACGATGTTGATCTTGTACTCGACGGTCAGCACGCTGCCGCCCTTGCCCATCAGCGAGAAGCCCGCGAATCCGCCCGACACGTCGGCGATGGCGCCGATCGCGCCGCCGTGGAAGAAGCCGTGATTCTGGCCGACTTCGTCGCGATAGGGGAGTCGGATCTCGACCCGCCCCGGCTCGATCGCGGTCAGCCGGGCGCCCAGATGAGCCATGAAGGGCTGGCGCCCGAACCCGTCGCGAACCGCCTGCGCGTAGTCGGGATTCTTCGGCTCGAATTCGCTCATGGCGTCCGCTCCCGCGTCACTTTCCCCAAGGCTACATGCCGTTAACGTAAACGTCAAGCTGGCGACGCTTGATTAAGGCTTCCGCCTGCCTCAATCTGGCGCCGGTCAATCGAGGGGGGACCGCTCGTCATGGCGAGCACCATGCGCATCGTGGTCGACACCGTGGCGGGGGACGGCAAGTGGCTGTCCCGCATGCCCGAGGCGGTGCGCGCCCATATGCGGCCCAAAAGTCTGGCGACGCCCGAGGGACGCGAGAAGCGCCTGATGAACGTGGCCGAGGCGATCTTCCCCGGCCTGCAAAGCATCGAGGAGGCCGCCTATCCGCAGGACCAGCGGCTGCTCGCCGGCAAGGATTTCGAGACCGCCATCCAACAATCGCACAGCATCGAGCGCGGCATGGCGATGTTCGACGTGGCGTGGCAGACCGGGCTGGTGCGGATATTCGGCGGCGCGACCGGCAAGGCGCTGGGCTTTGGCGTCACCGACGAGACGATCAACGCCTGCGGGCTGACCGTCGGCGAGGGCCGGCTGTTCTTCGTGCGAATCGCGGCGCGCCAGATCCTCGCCAACAACGCCAAGGCGGCGGAGCGGCTGCTGCCCTTCGTCGTCGACCGCGAGGCCCTGCCGCGCCTGCGCCTGCTGACCGGAATCGACCCCCTGGCCATCGAGGAGTTGCGCCTGGGCCTGGGCGAGCGGTTGCGCGAACTGGTGGCGACCAAGGAGGAGGACTTCCTGAACGTGCTGGCCAAGCTGAAGGGCTTTCAAGCCCGCGGCCTGCGCGCCGTCATGAAGGACCGCTTCCCCGAAATCCTGGGTTGGGACGCGCGGATGGTCGAGGCGGTGGTCGAGACCTTCCAATGTCCCGAGCAATTCCGCGACCTGGGCGACGCCTTCGCCGAGGCGGAAAACCACGACGCGATCCGCGCCATCGGACACTGGGAGCGTCGCGACATCACCGAGCGGGTCAATGCCGAGCGCGTCCGCCAGGGCAAGGAGCGTCTGAAGGGCCGCCGGCACGAGACCGACATCGGCGCCGCCCGGCCGCTGATCGGCGAGCATTTCCGGGCGCTAATGCGGCGCGACGCCGGCACCATCGAATTCGTCGGCCACCGAATCGCCGAATGGCGCCGCCAGGACGACGAGGCCGAACGCGAACGCCTGGGCGAGGAAATCCAGGCCCTGGTCGGCCGCTTCGCCGATTTCTGCACCCTGGAGGTCCTGCACGGCCTGCATCTGGTCGGTCGCGACGACGACGACACCCTGTCGCTCGGCGAGGCGCTGGGCCTCCTCGAAGGCATTTGGGACAATCCGAGCCTGGGCCAGGGCTTCTTCGCCGGCCCCTTCCGCATGTCGGCCGGCGTGCGCGCCGTCGAGGACACCGCCACCGAATACATGGAGATGAAGCGGCGCGGCGCCCCCCGAAGCCGCGCCGATCTGCGCCGGATGGTGGCCGGGTCCGAGGGCCTGGAACGCTCCCTGCAACCCTTCATGCGCCGGGCTCGCGGCTGATCTGGCGTCCTACCAGCGAGCAGGAAAAAAAGGTTCACCACCAAGACACCAAGGCCACCAAGGGTCACCAAGGGACCGGGACTGTACGGGCGAATGGCTCACCGGTATCATTCCGGCGGTAGGCTCAAGATGTAGGCGAAAAGAACGAACAAGATGCCGGCCCCGACGACCCAAAGGGCGGGAACGTAGACCCCCGCCTTCGCCTGAAGGGCCGATATTTCCGGGGCGCCCGGATTGAACACCACCTCCGGCGAGGGGTTGTCCAGAAGCGCCCGGACCTGCGCTTCCGCCTTTTCCCGAGTGGCCGGCAGGGGGTCGCCGAAGACGATGTTGTTCCCCGTCCAACTCCGCCCCGCCGCCTCGAAGCCGTAGACCACCTCGGCGACGTGGAACGTTGCTCCCTGCGCCCTGCGCTCGCCCACGCGGGCCTCGATCAAACGCCCAGGCACGCGCGGCCATGAACGCGCGCGATAAGCGCGGCTCAGGTTCCGAACCAGGATGCGGCCCTGCTGAAACAGCATCCAGCCGAAAAACGCCAAGGCGATGGCGCTTCCAAGCGATTGCGGCGACGCGTCCAAGGGTTGCCTCCGTACGAATTATATATTAGCTGCGCTCGCCGCGCCCGGTGAGGATGCCGGCGCATTGCGATTCGAGGGCGTCCAATTCGTCGAGGATCGCCGCGATGTCCTCTTGCTGCTGGCGCAACTGGGCGCGGCGTTGGCGGATTTTGGACAGGAAATGGCGCAACTGCGCGGTCTCGCCATTCGACTCGGCGTCGTAGAGGTCGAGGATTTCCCGAATCTCGATCAGCGAGAATCCCAGCCGCTTGCCCCGCATGATCAGCTTCAGGCGAACCCGGTCGCGCGAGCCGTAGACGCGGCGCTGGCCTTCGCGCACCGGAGTCAGCAGCCCCTGGTCCTCGTAGAACCGGATGGCCCGCGGGGTGATGCCGAACTCGTGTGCCAGGTCGGTAATGCCGAAGGTGCCGGTCATGGTGGGGAGAATAGGAGCAGTCTCACGACGAGGTAAAGAGGGCTGGTTCCGCCCCGGTGACGGCCGGCAGCGAAGGTTCGGGCTTGCCCAGGTGGAAGCCTTGCGAATAGTCGACGCCCAGGCGCGTCACCGTGGCCAGGATTTCCGGCGACGAGACGAACTCGGCGATGGTCTCCATGTTCAGGCGATTGGCGAAATCCACCAGGGTGCGGACCAGGATTTGGGCGTTGCGATCCTCGACCACGTTCCTGATGATCGATCCGTCGATCTTCAGGTAATCGGCGTCAAGGCGCATCAAATGGGTGAAGTTCGAATAGCCGGTGCCGAAATCGTCGATCGCCACGAGGCAGCCCAGCGACTTGATGTGGTGAATGAATCGCGCCACTTCGTCGTAATTGTCGATGCCTTCGTTCTCGGTGATCTCAAGGATGACCTGCCGGTGTTTTTGGGTCTGCCTCAGGCGTTCTTCAAGGTAGGCGACCATGTCGGAGTTGCGCAGGTCGTCGATCGACAGGTTGATCGACACGCTGGCCCCGCTCGACTCCAAGGCGGCCAGCGTGCCGTCCAGGATGGCGCGGGTGACGGCGTCGTATTGGCGGGTCTTCTTGGCGACCGGCAGGAACAGGTTGGGCGGGATCAGCGAGCCGTCCTCGTCGATCAGCCGGGCCAGCGCCTCGAACTTGCCGGTGTAGCCGGTGCGATTGTCGACGATCGGCTGGAACCACGGCACCACGCGCCCGGCGCCCAAGGCCGATTTGAGCTTGCCGCCGAGCACCAGGCTGTTTTGCAGCGAGGCCTGCTCGACCGCCCCGTCATGGGCGACCAGCGCGCGGCCCTCCTGCTTGGCGCGGTCCAGCGCGTGGTCGGCGCGGGTGTAGACGTCCTCGGCGGCGCCGGTCGCCACGCCGGCCGTGAAGGTGAGGTGAAGCTCTTGCCCATCCAGCCGGAAGGGGTCGCGGCCCAGCCGCGCCACCAGGGCGTAGACGGTCTCGACGAACTCCTCCTCCAGCCCCTCCTCGATCGCCAACAGGGCGAAGACGTCGCCGCCCACCCGGTAACTGGCGAATCGCGAATCGGCCCGCACCACCTCGGCCACCGCGACCAACAGGCGGTCGGCCCGTTGCAGCCCGACGAATTCGTTGATCTCCTTGAACCGGTTGACGTCGAGAATCGCCAGATTGGCCGAACGACGCGCCTTCAGGTCCTGGACCAGCCCGACGCGGTTCAACAAGCCGGTCAGCGGATCGGTGGTCTGCTCGCGGATCAGGTCTTCCTGGCGAATCAATTGGGTGACGTCGGTGCGCACCGCGATGAATTCGCGCGCGCCGCCATCGGGATTCAGGATGGCGGTGATGGTGGTGTCGAAATACACCGCCTCGCCGGATTTGGTGCGATTCTTGACCACCCGGCGCCACGATTTGCCGGCCCCGATGGCCTCCCACATGTCGCGGTACAGGCCGGGCGGGGTGTCGGGATCGCGCACCACGTTGTGGGGCTTGCCGATCAGTTCGTCCCGCGAGTAGCCCATCACATTGACGAAGGCGTCGTTGACATAGGTGATCAGCCCCCGGGTGTCGGTCTTCGAGACGATGTTGGTCTCGTCGACCACGCGGCGGTACTCGTCGGCCAGCCGCGAGGCGGCCTCGACCGAGCGGGCGTTGCGGGCGATCAGCCGGTTTTGGCGCAGCACCCAGGCGAAGGCCCCGACCAGCGCCAGTCCCAGGCCGAGAAGCAGCAGAACCACCAGGTCCTGGTGGCGCACGATCCAGTGCGGCGGGACATTGACCAGGACCGCCGCCTGCCGGTCGGCTTCGGACGGCCGCAGACCGGCCCTGTCGAGCGCCTGGGAATCGAACATCAGCACGGTGGGGCTGTCGGCGAGAGGCTCGACGGCTTCCCTTCGCAATATTCGAGCGCCCAATTCGGCCGCGGCCTCGCCCTGTTTGGTGCCACTGACCACATGACCGCCGACCACGCCGGCCCGCACGAGACTCTCGTCCATCGCGTAGACCGGCTGGCCCACGGCGGTCAAGGCGGCCAAGGCGGCGTCGAGCGGCACCAACTCGCCCGCATAGTCCCGAAAGCCGCCGGCCGTGGTCAACAGCACCACCGCGCCGGGGCGCTCGCGAAGCAGCGAGACCGCCCGATCGATGCGCTCGGACGACAGGATCTCGGCCTCGACGCCACCCAGCTTGCGCGACGCGGCGTCGAGACCCGGCCGCATCGCCCCCTGGGCCGCGCTGGCGTCGCCCAACAGGACCAGGTGGCGGTTCCAATCGGGATTGAGCGACCGGATCAGGGCGACGTTCTCTTCGACCCGCACCCGCTCGATCACTCCGGCGAAGCGGCGGCGATCCAGCCCGTTCAGCCACTCCTCGCCGACCACGCCGGAAAAGACGATCGGCACGCCAACCAACTCGGGGTTGGTCCACGCCGCCAGGAAGTCCAGCGCCTCCTTGCCCGTGGCGTAGATCAGCCGCGGCGTGTCGCCCAAGTGCTTGTTCGCGAAATAGGTTTCGAAGACGCGTCCATATTCGGGCGTGATCGGAATGCGCTCGGCGTCGAGATATTCGACCGCGAAATCCAACCGGCGGTCGGGCAGCGCCCGTCGCAGGGCCGCCATGAAGCCCTCCTGCTGGGCGCGCGTCCACGGATAGTCCTGATGGTGGGAATGGATGATCGCCACCTCGAGCCGCGCGGAACCGGCGGCCACGGCGGACCCGGCGTTCCACGCGATCAGCAGCGCAAGCAGGGAGGCGCACGCCACGAGGCTGCGAAAATGGGCCATGGCCAACATCGCGCGATCATGCCGTCAGTCGGACGACGTGGCAAGCCGTGACTGAGTCACCGTGTCGCCCAGCAAGCGATCCGTTTAGTGAACCGCGCCGCCCGCTCGCTGACCCGAACCGGGCCGGGCGCCGCTTCGGACGACGCGGCCGTTTCGAATGGCACGCCCGCCGAGCGGAGATATCGCTCCAGCACCTTGCCTTTCAACCCGAAGCCGGCATTCGCGGAGACCGAGAGGACGCTGTGGACCACCCCGATCAGATGTCCCCGCTCGTCGAGGATCGGGCCGCCGCTGTTGCCCGGCAAAACCCGCGCCGAGAACTGAAGATCGGTTTGCTCGCCCTTGAACCCCGCGAGGGACGAGACGTTGCCCATCGTGACGTTCAGACCGCCGCCCAACTGGCTCGGCAGCGGATAGCCGACCGCCATCACCGGCTCGCCCAGCGCGGCCCCCTCCGCCGAAAGGCGCGCGACATCCTCGACCTGCCGGCGATCGATCAGCTTGAGAACCGCGAGATCGGCATGGGTGGCTCGGAACAGCACGGATGCCCGCTCGGAGTCCACCGTAACCACGTCGCAGCGCGAGACGACGTGCCAGGCGGTGACGACGTGCCCCTCGTGGCTGACCACGAAACCCGTGCCGCCGCCGACCACGCGCGGCGTCATTCGCGGGATGTCGGCCGGCTGGCGCGGCACCGGTGACGGCCGGGGCGGAGGAGGCTGTAGCTTGGCGACAACCGCCCCGGCCACCGGAGCGGCGGGCCGGGACGGCGACGCCAACCAGCGATAGGCCGCCGTCGGCCCGATCACCACCGTGACCACGGCGGCGGCGGCGGCGATCAGGATCGCCAAGCCCGCCACGGCCGCCGTGACGACCTGCATGAACGTGCCATCCGGGCTTGATTGGTCCAACTCGGGCCTTGTCCGCCCCTCGCCCAACTCGGGCTCGCGCATGCTTGGCCCCCCAGGGCACGAGAACGCGCCGATCATCGCACAGCGTAAAGTACATGTCGACGAGGAGACCGCCCGCATTGCCGGCCCACCGGCGGCGTGGTAGTCATCCGAGATGGCCGACCACGACTCCCTCTATCACCGCCTGTTTTCCCATCCCGGCATGATCGCCCAGTTGCTGCGCGATTTCGTCGACGAGCCCTGGGTCGAGGATCTCGACCTTTCGGCGATGCGGCGGGTCAACGCCAAGCTCCACGCGGACACCGGCGAGCGCCGTGACGGCGACATGGTGTGGCGGATTCCGGTGAAGGACGGATCGAACCTTTACCTGCTGCTGCTGCTCGAATTCCAGTCGACGCCCGAGCGCTGGATGGCGCTTCGCGTCATGGTCTATGTCGGACTGCTCTATCAGCATCTGATCAACGAGAACCTGGTGCGGCCCGGCCAGCGGCTGCCGCCGGTTCTGCCGATGGTCCTTTATAACGGCGATCCACGCTGGGTCATGCCCCCGAGCCTGCGCGAGTTGATCGACTTGCCCCCCGAATCGCCCTTCTGGCGCTGGCAGCCCGACATGCGCTACCATTTGATCGACGAAGGCGCCTGGACCACCGAGGACTTGGCGGCGCGGGAATCGCTCGCCGCCCTGCTGTTCCGGTTGGAGCATTGTCGCGAGCCGAGCCAGATCGTACCCTTGGTCGACGCGGTGATCGAGTGGTTCCAGCGCAACGGGGATTTCGAGCCCCTTCGCCCGCTGTTCGCCATGCTGACCAGCCGGGTGATGCGAATGGGGGACGGTGCGGACCCCGCCATTCGGGTGTCCGAGAACCTGTTGGAGGTGAGAACCATGCTGGCGACGCGCGCTCAGGAATGGCAGCGGCAATGGAAAGAGGAAGGCTTGCAAGAAGGCCGTCAGGAAGGCTTGCAAGAAGGCCGTCAGGAAGGCCGCCGGCAGGGCGAGTCGATCATCCTCCGCCGCATTCTCGAACGCCGCTTCGGCGTCCTGCCCGATTGGGCGCGGCAACGACTGTCGTCGGCCGACACCGCGCTCCTTGAAGACTGGAGTCTGCGCGTGCTCGACGCCGAATCGCTCGACGACGTTTTCCGCTGATCACATCTCGGCCGACCCGTCGCGCCCCGCGTCGTCGGGAAGCCGCTCGGCGCCGCCGAACAGGGTTTCGGCCGCTTCGCGCGGGATGATCTCGGCGGCGCGGGCCACCATCGCCTCGTGCAGGACGCGCAGGCGCTTGGCGAAGGCGGCCCCGGCGATGCGGCCGGCGGCCAAGTCGGCGGTCAGGTCCGCCAAGTCGCGCATGCCCTGGTCGCGGATGCGGCGCAACGACAGGCGCGCCTCGGCGCCGATATAGCTGGCCAGCCGGCATTCCACCGCGAGGTCGAATTCGTCGGCTTGCAGGCGCCGCGCCACCTCTTGCGGCGGAACCCCCGAATCGAGGTCGCGTTCGGATTCGCGGTAAAGATCGCCGATGCGGCGGTCATATTCGTTTTGCCCGGCCATATCTGGCATTTGGCGGCGTCGGCCCCGCCGCGCAAGGTCACAAAAGGAAGGCCGCCGCCAATCCCAGGAAGGCCAGAAACCCGACCACGTCGGTGACGGTGGTCAAGAACACCGAGGACGACACCGCCGGGTCGACGCCCATCCGCTCGAGACCCAGCGGAATCAAGGTGCCGGCCAGCCCGGCGCACAGCATGTTGATGACCATCGCGGCCCCGATCACCGCGCCGATCGCCACGCTGCCGAACCACGCCCAGGCGGCCAGCCCGGTCAGCACGGCGAAGGCGCAGCCATTGGCCAAACCGACCACGCCCTCCTTGCCGATCACCCGCAGGGCGTTGGTCGGGGTCAGTTCCTTCATCGCCAGGGCGCGCACCGCGACGGTCAGCGTCTGGGTGCCGGCGTTGCCGCCCATCGAGGCGACGATCGGCATCAGGACGGCCAGCGCCACCACCCGCTCGATGGTCTCGGAGAACATGCCGATCACCATCGAGGCCAGGAAGGCGGTGGCCAGGTTGATCGCCAGCCAGGTGAAGCGCGACCGCGTGGTGTCGATGATCGCGTGGTAAAGGCCCGGCTCGGCGACGCCGGCCAGCCGCAGCATGTCGTCGGCCGCCTCCTCGTCGATCACGTCGACCACGTCGTCGACCGTGATGACGCCAAGCAGCCGGCCGGCCGCGTCGACCACCGGCACCGAGACCAGGTCGCGCTGGCGCACCCGGTAGGCGACCTCCTCCTGGTCCATGGTGACCGGCACCGGCCGCACCTCGCCATCGATGATGTCGCGCAGCCGCACCGGGCGCTTGGAACGCAGCAGCCGGGCCGGAGTGACCCGCCCGATCGGCCGGTGACGCGGATCGACCACGAAGATGTCGTAGAAATCCTCGGGCAGATGAATCGTGTCGCGCAGATGGTCGATGGTCTCGCCCACCGTCCAGTAGGACGGCACCGCGACCAGTTCGCGTTTCATCAGGCGGCCGGCGGTGTATTCGGGGTAGGCTAGGCCCTGCTCGACGATGGCCCGCTTTTCGGGCTCCAGCGCCTCGATCAGGCGGCGTTGCTCGTCGCCTTCAAGCTGGTCGACCAGCCACACCGCGTCGTCGGATTCGAGTTCATTGACCGCGGCGGCCAAGTCGGCGAAGCCCAATTGGGCGATCACCTCGTCGCGCACCGCCGGATCGAGGGCGGTCAGCACCTCGGGTTCGAGATCCGGGCGCAGCACCTCGACCAATTGCCGCCGCTCCTCCGCCTCGAGATGCTCGAGCAGATCGGCGGCGTCGGAATAATGCATCGGCAAGGCGAGCGCGCGGACGTCGTCGATGCGGCCCTGCTCCAGGGCCTCGCGGATGATTCGCACCAGTTCGGGCTTCAGACCATAGACGTCGTCGGCGGGCAGTTCCTCCAAGGCGTTCGGCTTGCGGTCCGACTCCACGCGCTACCTCGCGTGCATGTGGGCGTCGACCACCGCGAGCGCGGCCATGTTGACGATGCCGCGCACGGTGGCCGAGGGGGTCAGGATGTGGGCCGGCTTGGCGGCGCCCATCAGGATCGGCCCGACCGAGGTCGCGTCGCCCAGCACCTTGACCAGATTGAAGGCGATGTTGGCGGCGTCCAGCGTCGGCATGACCAGCAGATTGGCGGCGCCCTTCAGCCGCGAGCTGGGGAAGATGCGGCTGCGGATTTCCTCGGACAGGGCGGAGTCGGCGTGCATCTCGCCTTCCACCTCCAGCTCGGGGGCGCGCTGGTGGATCAGCGCCAGGGCCTCGCGCATGCGCCGCGCCGACTCGCTGTCGCGGCTGCCGAAATTGGAATGCGACAGCAGCGCCACCTTGGGATGGATGCCGAAGCGGCGCACCTCCTCGGCGGCCGAGACGGTCATTTCGACGATCTGCTCGGGGCTGGGGATCGGCGTCACATAGGTGTCGCACAGGAAGAAGGTGCCCTGCGGCAGGATCAGCACGCTCATCGCCGAGGGGGCGCGCACGCCGGGCTTCAGGCCGATCACGTCGAGCACGTGCTTCAGATGCTTGTCATAGCGGCCGACCGTGCCGCAGATCATCGCCTCGGCCTCGCCGCGCCGCAGCATCAGGGCGGCGATCACCGTGGTGCGGGTGCGGATCACCGTGCGGGCGTAATCGGGCGACACGCCCTTGCGCTGCATCAGCGCGTGATAAAGCTTCCAATAGTCCGAATAGCGCGGATCGTCCTCGGGATCGACCACCTGGAAATCGACGTCGATGCGGATGCGGAGATCCAGTTCCTCGATCCGCTTGGCGATCACCTCGCGGCGGCCGACCAGGATCGGCTGGGTCAGCCTTTCGTCGACCACCACTTGCAGGGCGCGCAGCACCCGGCGCTCCTCGCCCTCGGCGAACACCACGCGGCGCGGGTCCTGGCGGGCGCGGTCGAACACCGGCTTCATGACGAGGCCCGAGCGGAACACGAATTGTTCAAGCCGCGCCCGATAGGCGGCGAAATCGGTGATCGGCCGGGTGGCGACGCCCGAGTCCATGGCGGCGCGGGCCACGGCCGGCGCCAGTTCGAGGATCAGCCTTGGATCGAACGGCTTGGGGATCAGGTAATCCGGCCCGAAGCGCAAGGACGCCCCGCCATAGGCCATCGCCACCCGCTCCTCGGGCTCGGCGAAGGCCAGTTCGGCCAGGGCCTCGACCGCCGCGCGCTTCATCGCCTCGTTGATCGCCGTGGCGCCGACGTCCAGCGCGCCCCGGAACAGGAAGGGGAAGCACAGCACGTTGTTGACCTGGTTCGGATAGTCCGAGCGGCCGGTGGCGATGATGGCGTCGGGACGCACCGAACGAGCCTCCTCGGGCAGGATCTCGGGGGTCGGGTTGGCCAGGGCCAGGATCAGCGGGCGGTCGCCCATGCGCCGCACCATGTCGGGCTTCAGCACCCCCGGCGCCGACAGCCCGAGAAAGATGTCGGCTCCGTCGATGGCGTCCGCCAGGGTGCGCGCCTCGGTCCGTCGGGCATAGGCCCCCTTGTAGGGGTCCATCAATTCGGTGCGGCCTTCCCACACCACGCCGACGATGTCGCACACCGTGATGTTTTCGCGCCGCATGCCCAGCCCGACCAGCAGGTTGAGGCAGGCCAGCGCGGCGGCCCCGGCGCCCGAGGCGACCAGCTTGACCTCTTCGATATTCTTGCCGAGCAGGCGCAGGCCGTTGCGCACCGCCGCTCCGACGATGATCGCGGTGCCGTGCTGGTCGTCGTGGAAGACGGGGATCTTCATCCGCTCGCGCAGCCGGCGCTCGACCTCGAAGCATTCGGGCGCCTTGATGTCTTCCAGATTGATGCCGCCGAAGGTCGGCTCCAGCGCCGCGACGATGTCGACCAGCCGATCGACGTCGGTCTCGTCGATTTCGATGTCGAACACGTCGATGCCGGCGAACTTCTTGAACAGGACGCCCTTGCCCTCCATCACCGGCTTGGCGGCCAGCGGGCCGATGGCCCCCAGGCCCAGCACCGCCGTGCCGTTGGTGATGACGCCCACAAGGTTGCCGCGCGCCGTGACCGTGCTGGCCTCGGCCGGATCGGCGACGATGACCTCGCAGGCGGCGGCCACGCCGGGGGAGTAGGCGAGCGCCAGGTCGCGCTGGGTGGCCAACGGCTTGGTCGGCACCACGCTGATCTTTCCGGGCGTCGGAAGGCGGTGATATTCGAGGGCGGCGTCGCGCAGTTCGTCGGACATCAAGGTCCTCCCCGGCCAAAAAATGGCGAGGCCCGCACGGTTCTTACCGGCGGGCCTCGGGTTTTGGTGCGGTCGAGAAGACTCGAACTTCCACGGGAGTTACCCCACAGCGACCTCAACGCTGCGCGTCTACCAGTTCCGCCACGACCGCGTTTCCCGATGGGCCAAGCTATGCCCGCCATTGAGGTTGCGTGGGAATACCAAATCGACAACAAAGGTTCAAGCACGGTTTTGGCAAAGGGCGACGACGCGATGGAATGGCGGATCGACGACGCGGCGGTTTCCTACCCCGAGGCCGTCGCTTTGATGGAGGCCCGCGTCCTGGCGATCCGCGAGGGCCGCGCCGACGAGATGGTGTGGCTGGTCGAACATCCGCCGCTTTACACCGCCGGCACCAGCGCGCGGCCCGAGGATCTGCTCGACCCCGAGCGCTTCCCGGTGTTCCAGTCGGGCCGCGGCGGCCAGTACACCTATCACGGCCCCGGCCAGCGGGTGGCCTATGTCATGCTGGACCTCAAGGCGCGCGGCGGCGACGTGCGGCGCTTCGTCCACGACCTCGAGGACTGGGTGATCCGCGCCCTGGCCCGCTTCGCCGTGAAGGGCGAGCGCCGCGAAGGCCGGGTCGGCATCTGGGTGGCGCGCGGCGGCGGCCGCGAAGACAAGATCGCGGCGATCGGCGTGCGGGTGCGCCGCTGGGTCAGCTATCACGGCATCGCGCTCAACGTCGATCCCGACCTAAGCCATTTCGAAGGCATCGTGCCCTGCGGCATCCGCGCCCACGGGGTCACCTCGCTGTGGGACCTTGGGCACACCCCGACCATGGAGGAGGTCGATTCGGCGCTGATCGGCGCGTTTGACGAGGTGTTTGTTACAAATCTCTAAAGAACTGACCCCTGTGGTCTCGCTTGTCCGTAGCCTCGGTGCAGGGGCGAGAGCCGAGTTCATCAGCGCTGAAATTTCCTACAATTCTTGCCAAATCAATTTTTCTATCCTTCTTCAAATGTGTCAAAAAGCGCTCTACGCTCAAGTTCTTACCACTACTGACATAGACAAAACTTTCCGGGGACTTTTCTCCCAGAATTGCCTTGAGAGCGCCCTCTCCACTGTCATATGTATTCCATTTTAGATTATCATATAACATGAAAAACGTCATAAATATAGAAAATGCAAGAAAATTCCCTCCGATTGGATCCAATGACCACATACCGTACGCATCTAACGCGGCTTTCGCCACACTAGCATCGACGACGGTAGGCGGGTATGAATAATCATTATACACAATATATGCCCCATTCCCATTTTTTACCAGCAGATCAATTTGATTACCATTAGAATTTTGTCTCTTTAGATCGACGCAACGCTTATTCGCACGTTTTCCCTGGAAAAGAATTGGCCTGAATCCCTCCTTTCCGTTGAAACGCGCATGAACGATCACGGCAATCTCACCTCCTTGATCGCGTTCAACATGCGAGGCGGGCGCGTAGCCAATCCGAAAAACATCGTTCGGCTTGAGACGAGGCCCTCGTTCCTCATCCACTTCCGCTGCGGCACGTGCAAGGAAGTGGAAAACCTCCGCATTCCTATCCACCTCGAAACCATGACCCACCTCAGCGAGACGGTGCTCCGCGAGAGCGGAACTGAGGAAAAAGCGATAAGTGGATTCTGAAATAAAGGCGACGCGATTGGTCAGCATCTCATAGTAGGCATCCACATATTTTTGCCTGCGGGCATGCCAGTAATAGGAACTACCTGCATCGTTATTAAAGTACTGTCTCGACACGGCGGCAATAAGCTCGATGTTTTTTATTTGCAATGCACTCACCAGTGCATCACCTAGCAATATCGCTCCAATGCCACGCTCCCAGAATTTATATATTTGGCTGCTCGTGCTCATCGCGACTGCCCCTCCCTTTCTAAATCAGAGGTTATCGCAATCGCTGAATATGGCAAGGAGGATTGCTCCTGTACGAGTTCGACACGCCCACGCCCAGAGTTTGGTGGCGCCCCGCCACCCTCGCCCGCCACGGCTCGAAAGGCGTAGAGGCCTTAACCCCTTGTTGCTCTCCCTTCCGCCTTCCTCGAATTCCCGACCCCGCACCCGGCGTGCGGGTGCGCCGCTGGGTCAGCTATCACGGCATCGCGCTCAACGTCGATCCCGACCTCAGCCATTTCGAAGGCATCGTGCCCTGCGGCATCCGCGCCCACGGGGTCACCTCGCTATGGGAC
>JADGAL010000039.1 GCA_015232025.1 Alphaproteobacteria bacterium | reverse complement strand
GGCCTGATCTTGACCATCGATCCGGTCGAGAACCGCGGGTTCGAGTATCATACCGGCTTGGCCTTCACGATTTTCGCGCGCCAGGGCCATGCCGAATTGGGGCGTGGCGGCCGCTATCTGGCGGGATCGACCGAGCCGGCGACCGGCGCCACCCTGTTCATGGACACGGTGCTGGGCGTGCTGGCCGGGCCGGTTCCCGCCAAGCGACTCTATCTGCCGTTCGGAACCCCGGTCGCCACGGCGCGCCGGCTGCGGGCCGAGGGTTGGGTGACGGTGGCCGGGCTGACCCCCGCCGCCGACGAAGCCGCCGAAGCGCGGCGACTTCAATGCGGGCATGTTCTTCGGGCGGGCGCTCCGGCGTCGTCCCGGCAAGAGGGGGACGTCGAATGACGAATGTGGCGGTTGTCGGCTCGCAATGGGGCGACGAGGGCAAGGGCAAGGTGGTCGATTGGCTGTCCGAACGCGCCGACGTGGTGGTGCGCTTCCAAGGCGGCCACAACGCCGGCCACACGCTGGTCATCGACGGCAAGGTCTACAAGCTGAACCTGCTGCCCTCGGGCGTGGTGCGCGGCAAATTGTCGATCATCGGCAACGGCTTGGTGGTCGACCCCTGGGCGCTGCTCGACGAGATCGACCGCATCGCCGAACAGGGGATCAAGGTCACCCCCGACACGCTGAAGCTGGCCGAAAACGTTCCGCTGATCCTGCCGTTGCACGGCGCGCTCGATCGCGCCCGCGAAGAGGCCAGCGGCTCGGCCAAAATCGGCACCACCGGACGCGGCATCGGCCCGGCCTACGAGGACAAGGTGGCGCGCCGCGCCATCCGCGTCTGCGATCTGGCCGACGACGAGATGCTGGAGCAAAAGGTGGCGCGGCTGCTCGCCCATCACGACGCGCTGCTGCGCGGCATGGGCCAGCCGCCGATCGACGCCGCCGATTTGCTGGCCAAGCTGCGCGCCCTGGCGCCCCGCCTGCTGCCCTACGCCACGGTGACCTGGGCGCTGCTGGACGAGATCAAGCGGGCCGGCAAGCGCATCCTGTTCGAGGGCGCGCAGGGCGCCATGCTCGACATCGATCACGGCACCTATCCCTTCGTCACCTCGTCGAACACGGTGACCGGCAGCGCCTCGACCGGCTCGGGCATCGGGCCGAGCGGGGTCGGCTATGTGCTGGGCATCACCAAGGCCTACACCACGCGGGTCGGCTCGGGGCCGTTCCCCACCGAGTTGCACGACGATATCGGTCAGGCGATCGGCGACCGCGGCCGCGAATTCGGCACGGTGACCGGCCGGCGGCGGCGCTGCGGCTGGTTCGACGCGGTGATGGTGCGCCAAGCGATGAAGGTGGGCGGCGTCCACGGCATCGCCTTGACCAAGCTCGACGTGCTCGACGGCATGGACGAGTTGAAGATCTGCACCGCCTATCGCTGCCGCGGCGAGACGCTGCATCATCTGCCCGCCTCGCAGGCCCGCCAGGCCGAGGTCGAGCCGGTCTATGAAAGCATCCCCGGCTGGAAGGAAAGCACCCAGGGCGCCCGCTCGTGGAAGGATCTGCCCGCCTCGGCGATCAAATACATCCGCCGCATCGAGGAACTGATCGAAACCCCCGTCGCCCTGCTGTCGACCAGCCCCGAGCGCGAGGACACCATCCTGGTCCACGATCCCTTCGAGAATTGAGTGGACTTTCCCCGACCTTGAGTCGGACCCCCTCCGCCTTTAGAGTGGCGGGGGGACATCGGGTGCGGGGAAGGAGGCGCTGTGGCGGAGGGCAAGGGTACGCCGGTGGCGTTGCGCGACCGGTACCTCATCTATCCGGAACGGCCGCTCCCCGAGCTGAACGCGCCCAACGCCCAAGCCTTCATGGCCGAGGACCGGCGCGAGGGCGGGCGCTCGCTGTTCGCCCTGATCAGCCGGCCCGATCTGCCGACCCGCACCAGCGTGATGCGCACCCTGAAGGGCATCCAGACGGCCGGGCTGATGCAGCTCAACGAATGGGGCGTGGTGTACTGGCCCGGCGCGGGCCGCAACCTGATGGCGCTGGTCTACGACCGCCCGGCCGGCGGGCGGGTGATGGCCGGAATGGACGCGGAATTCAAGCGCGTCGACGAATACGAGATCGTGCGCAAGGCCGCCACGCCGCTGATCAACGCGATGAAGGAGACCGCGCAGCGCAACATCGTGCTGCGCTCGATCCGGCCGACCAACATGTTCTGGATGGAGCCGCGCGACCGCATCGTCCTGGGCGACAGCGCGCTGGCCCCCGCGGCCTTTGAACAGCCGGCGGTGTTCGAGACCATCGAGACGGCGATGGCCTCGCCGGGTGGTCGCGGGCTGGGCACCTTCTCGGACGACCTTTACGCGCTGGGCGTCTCGCTGGTCATGCTGATGCTGGGCCGCAACCCGGTGGCCGGCATCGACGACTACAGCCTGCTGCAAATGAAGGTGGCGCAGACCAGCTACGCCGTGCTGGTGCGCGACGAGCGCCTGCCGCTGGGCATGATCGAGGTGCTGCGCGGCCTGCTGTGCGACGATCCCGAGGAACGCTGGACCCTCGAGACGCTCGATCTGTGGATGAGCGGGCGGCGGTTGTCGCCGTTGCAGACCAAGCTCGACCGGCGCGGGGCGCGCGCCTACAAGTTCCAGAACCAAGACTATTACACCTGCCGCGAGTTGGGCATGGCGCTGGTCCGGCACTGGGACGCGGGCGTCGTCCAGGTGGTCGAGGGGCGGCTGGAATTGTGGCTGCGCCGCGCGCTGGAGGACAAGCCGCGCGCCGACACCATCGCGGCGGTGGTTCGGGTGGCCGGCGACAAGCGCGGGGCGGGCGACCTCGCCCTGGCCCGCAGCGCCATGGTGCTCGATCCCAACGCGCCGATCCGCTACAAGACGCTCAGCATCCTGCCCGGCGGCTTCGGCACGGCCCTGGCCATCTCGGTGGCCGAGCAGAAGGAGCCGAAGCTGTGGGCCGAGTGCATCATCCGCGAAGTGCCCAAGCAGTGGTTCGAGAACCGCACCGAGTACAATCCCGAATGGTCCCAGCTTGACGGCACGTTCAAGCGGTTGCGCAATTTCCTGGGCCAGACGGCGATGGGCTTCGGCGTCGAGCGTTGCCTTTACGACCTCAACGACACGATGCCCTGCCAAAGCCCGATGGTCGTCAAGGAGTATGTGCTGGACCTCAAGGAGTTGCTGCCGGCGCTGGACAACGCCGCCAAGACCGCCGACCCCAAATCCTGGCCGATCGATCGCCACATCGCCGCCTTCATCGCCTCGCGCGCCGACTTCGACATCGACAAGCCGTTGTCGTCGCTCAGCGACGCGGACCCTTCGATCAATTCGCTGGCGATGCTCAATCTGCTCGCCCTGATCCAGTGGCGGGCCGGCGCGGACGCCAGACCCGGCCTGGGCGCCTGGGTGGCCGGGCTGCTGGGACCGGCGGTGGCCGGCTTCCACAGCAAGGAGCGGCGCCAGCGGATGGAAAAGGAGATCCCCAAGGTCGGCCGCACCGGCAATCTGGTCGAATTGTTCAACCTGCTCGACAATGCCGGCGAACGCGAACGCGACGCCTACGAATTCATGAACGCGCAATCGGAATTCAATACGATCAAGCAGGAACTGACCGCCATCGAGACCGGCCGGGTGGGGCGCGACGACTCGGCCCGAAGGCTGGGCCAGCAGATCGCCGCCTTCGTCTCGGCGATGGTGGCGATGATCACCCTGACCGCGCTGGTCGTCATGGAGCTGTTCTAGATGGCCAAGCCCAAGGCCCGAGGCAAGGCGGCACCGCCTCCCGCACCCGCCAAGAAGGGCGGCGGCACCATGGTCTTGATGCTGATGGGCGCGCTGGCGGTGCCCTTCTCGATCCCCAGCATCATCGTGCTGTTCTTCTCGATGCTGCCCACGGCGGTGGCGGCGCTGGTCGAGCGCCCGCCGGGCCGCTTCGCCTGGCTGGCGGTGGGCGGACTGAACTTCGCCGCGGTGGCGCCCTCGCTGTTCGGCATGTGGTTCGGCAACCACACCGTCGCGGCGGCGCTCACCGTGCTGACCGACGTGACCAACCTGCTGATGTTCTACGGCGCGGCGGCGATCGGCTGGACGCTTTACGCCTCGATGCCCAGCCTGACCGGCGTGTTCCTGGCGCTCGGCGCCCAACGGCGGGCCGGCGTCCTTAGGGACCAGCAGCGCAAGATGCTGGACCTCTGGGGCGAGGACGTGGCGCATCTGGAGGAGTGAGAGTTGAGAGTGGAGAAGTGGAAGTAAACCACCAAGAAGAGAAGTCAACCACCAAGACACCAAGGCCACCAAGAAGGCACCAAGGGACCGGGGCGGGCTCTCAAAGCCGCGCGTATCCCTTGGTGAACCTTGGTGTTCTTGGTGTCTTGGTGGTTAACACTTCTCTACCCGTCACGCGTGGACGTGCTGGTCGATCACCGCGTTGCGCATCGACTTTTGCAGCTTCTCGAAGGCGCGAACCTCGATCTGGCGGACCCGCTCGCGCGAGATGCCGTATTTCTGGCTCAGATCCTCGAGGGTCACCGGGTTGTCGCGCAGGCGGCGCTCGGTCAGGATGTGGCGTTCCCGGTCGTTGAGCGACTTCATGGCGTGACCCAGCAGCTTGCGGCGGCTGCCCAGTTCCTCGCGCTCGGCCAGTTCGCTTTCCTGATCCTCGCGGTCGTCGACCAGCCAATCCTGCCACTCGCCCTCGCCATCGGCGCGCACCGGCGCGTTCAGCGAATGGTCGGGGCTGGCCAGGCGCCGGTTCATGCTGATCACGTCGGCCTCCGAGACTTCCAGCTCGTCGGCGATCTTCTTGACGTTCTCGGGCGACAGGTCGCCCTCGTCGATCGCCTGCATCTGGCCCTTCAGCTTGCGCAGATTGAAGAACAGCTTCTTCTGCGCGGCCGTGGTGCCCATCTTGACCAAGGACCAGGAGTGCAGGATGTATTCCTGTATGGCGGCGCGGATCCACCACATGGCGTAGGTCGCCAGACGGAAGCCGCGGTCGGGATCGAAGCGCTTGACCGCCTGCATCATGCCGACATTGCCTTCCGAGATCAGCTCGCCGATCGGCAGGCCATAGCCGCGATAGCCCATGGCGATCTTGGCGACCAGCCGCAGATGGCTGGTGACCAGGCGGTGGGCGGAGTCGAGGCTCTGCTCGTCGCGATACGCCTTGGCCAGCGTGTACTCCTCGTCCGGTCCCAGCATGGGGAACTTCCGAATCTCTTGGAGATACCGCGACAGGTTGCCCTCGGGCGCCACTGAAACGCCACTCGCGAATGCCGTCATATCCACCTCCCGTCGTCCGCGGACCTCGCTACCCGAGATGTTTGGGCGTGCAGCCGATTCGCACTCTCAGGTTAACGCGAGGTTCCGATGGGGTCAACATTAACGTAGTCGGCAACTCAAGTATAGTACCTTTTTATAGCGACTCTAGGGTCAAGGTCAACGATTTGATATCGTTAGGCATGTCGCTCTCAAACCGCAGCCTCTCGCCCGTCTCCGGGTGGATAAACCCGAGCAAAAAGGCATGGAGAGCCTGGCGCGGAAAGCTGGTCACGGCCGCCGCCACCAGGGGATCGATGCGGCCGGCGCGCGCCCGTCGCCCGCGTCCATAGGTCTGATCGCCGACCAACGGATGCCCCAGCGACGCCATATGCACCCTGATCTGGTGGGTTCTACCGGTGGCCAACCGGCATTCCACCAGGCTGGCCGCGTCTCCGAAGACCTTTAGCGTCTGGTACCGTGTCAACGCCCGTTTCCCCCCGTGGTTCACGATCGCCATTTTTTTCCGATCGACCGGGCTGCGGCCGATATTGCCCTCGACTTCGCCCTTGGGCGGGCGCGGGACGCCCCAAACCACCGCCCAATAGGCGCGCTCGACCGTGTGTTCGGCGAATTGCCGCGCCAGCCCGTGATGGGCGGCGTCCGTCTTGGCGGCCACGATCAAGCCGCTGGTGTCCTTGTCCAAACGATGCACGATACCGGGGCGTCTGACGCCGCCGATTCCGGATAAGGACTCGGTGCAATGGTTGAGGAGCGCGTTCACCAACGTGGTATCCGGGCTTCCCGGGGCCGGGTGGACCACCAACCCGGCGGGTTTGTCGATGACGATCAGGTGGGCGTCTTCGAACACCACGGTCAGCGGGATGGCCTGGGCGGCGGGCAGGGCGGCGATCGGGGCGGGGACCACCAGGCTGACCGCGTGGCCCGGTTTGATTTTGGCCGAGGGCTCGGCTATGGTCAGGCCGTCGACGGTGACCCGGCCGTCCTCGATCAGCGCCTTGAGGCGCGAGCGGGACAGGTCCGGGAAGGTTTCCGCCAGCCATTTGTCCAGCCTGACGCCGCCGGCCGCCTCGTCGCCGGCGCGGGCGGTCAGGGGATCTGTCGCGTCGTTCATCGTGCCTCCCTCTCAAGCCGCCAACAGAGCCGAAACCATGCGTATGCTCAAGGGTCTGGTTATCGTGATGACGTTGCTGCTGGTCGGCGGCGTCGCCATGCTGGGTTACGGCCTCAGCAATCGGGTCGGCCGTTCGGCGGCGGCGGTCGGCGACGGCACCTTCGGCACGCTGGGGCTCGACCTGCCGCCCGGCGCGTCGGTCGAGCAGATGGTGGTGGCCGACGGCCGCGTGGTGCTGCGCCTGTCCGGCCCCGACGGCCAGCAGCGGCTGATCATGCTCGATCCCGCCACCGGGCGCCATCTCGGCACCGTGCTGCTGGGCGCCCGCCCGTGACCACCGCCGCGCCCACCTCGATCGAGATGAGCCCCGCCGACCTCCGCGAAATCCTCAAGCTGACCCGCGCCGCCTCGCCCGACGAGGCCTGCGGCCTGGTCGTCGGCCGCCGCGAAGGCGACACCCTGATCGTCACCCGCGTGGTCGAGGCCACCAACGTGGTCCAACCGGACGACCGGCCGAAGCGTTTCGAGGTCGACCCCGAAACCCGCATCCGCCTGGAAAAGCGGCTGCGCGGCACGCCCGACGAGTTGATCGGCCACTGGCACTCCCACCCCTTCGGCCCCCCCTCGCCATCCGCCCGCGACCTCGCCCAGGCGTACGAGCCCGAACTGATCTGGCTGATCTGCGCCCCCGACACCAGCCCGCCGCTGACCGCCTGGCGCGCCGACCCCAAAGCCGGCGGCTTCCGCCCCATCCCCGTGCTGATCGCCAAAGAAATCTCTTGATCCCACAGGCGCGTTTGGCTACATAGGCTCCCTCTTGCCTTTAGTCCCCTTCGTCTAGAGGCCTAGGACACCGCCCTCTCACGGCGGTAACAGGGGTTCGAATCCCCTAGGGGACGCCATTTCCTCCCGATGCGCGCCGGCCTGTCGCGGCATGCGGCTCCGGAAGAGCGGGGCGGCATAGCAGGGTGGATTTAGCCGCTATGGATCATCTCGGCACGATGTGGCACGATTGAGTTTGCTCAGAGGGCGTGCTAAATGCCCCACCGCGCGATGGGGGTGACCAGATGCCGAAGTTAAGCTCGGTTCTCGCGAGTCCCGAGGATCTGCAGGCGAGTATCGACCGCATGAGTCAGCCCGAAGCGGTTCGACAGCCAGTGCGCCTGAACCATGGCATTCGCAGCTATCAGGAACTAGCCGAATTGGTGACGCGCGAGCCCTTTGCGGACGATGACGATCTGGGTTCGGTCTATGCGGGCGCGATACGGATGACCAGCCGAGATGACCGGTAGTCCACCCCCTGCGCTAACGGTCCGTAAAATCATCCTCGCGAATTACGTCGACAGCCTATCGAGAGTATGTCGCCACTTCAAAGTAGCCATTGACGAGGCAAACTACTCCGAGTGCGAGCTGCGGCTTGCTCTAGAAGAGGCGGAAATCGACGTCGAGGCCTTGATCAAGCGGCGTTCGCCGGAAGATGGGGTTTCGATAGGGAAGGTGGCCGGTGCCTATGCGTACCGGCTCAGTCGCTTTCAGATACTCCATTTTTCCGAAGCCGCGTACGAAATGCCCACGACGTTCCTTATCCAGAACATCGTCGCACTTAACGTTGTAAAGGCGCGAATTCTCCGCATGAAGATCGGAGATGGTCGAACCCTTGAGCTTGCCTATCAGATGTCACGACGTCACGCTAATCAGGAAACCCTCGGGTTTTGCTTTGACGTGATGCTCGAACACGCGACCTAAGCACCTTTCGTGCTCGCTGTGGCGCCGGTCTTGGAATTCGCCCCCGAGATCCACAAAGCGGAGTGGCACCCAGCCCCGCCGGGAATCAGATGAACAGAAAGCCCTCGGGCCTCGCGTCCGCTTCGTAGACCGCAGCCCCGCAATGATCGTCGCCTGCCAAGGCCATGCCGATGGCGGTCGCGATCAGGTCGGCATCGAGCCCCTGCGCAACGTCATCGCCCGAGTCCAGGACGAGGTTAGGGGATACATCCCCGACGACGTCGACTTGGTGAAGGATCTGTCCGCGCAGCGCCGGAACGAGGCTGCCGATGAGTAAGGTCGTCCTCGACGCCTCGGCCTTGTTGGCCTACATCGAGAGCCGGGGCAGGACACCCGATCGTTCGGCCTATCACTCGGTGACCGCTGTTGTCTGGCCACCGCGATGGCGCTGGGGCTGCCGGCGCTGACCGCCGAGGCCGCTTGGGAGCCGCTGGCCGACATCTTGGGCGTCGAGGTGCGGAACATCCGATGAAGGGGGCGTCGAGTGGCTCGAAGTCGAGCCTTCGTTCCTTCCAATCGTGTGCTAGACTTGAGCTTGAACGGATCGGAGGGCGCATGACCGCACAAGAACGTCGGCCGGTCGATGTCGTCCTAAAGGCCAATCCCGCGATCATCGAACAGTTCCGCGCCGGGCTGCTGGCGCGCCTGAGGGAGCGGCCGGACGCCACCGAGGCGTTGCGGAGCCTTGGGCGGGTCTGCCGCACGCTGGGCAACTTGGACGAGGCGCGGGCCTGCTATGAGCGGCTGGTGGCCTTGGCGCCCGACGACACGGCGGCGCGCCACGCCGCCTCGGTGCTGCGCGGCCGGCCCGAGCCGTCGCTCTTCGACCCGAACGCCGCGATGATGCCGCCCTTCGTCCACCTCAAGGAGTTCCTTCCCGAGTCGTCCGTCGAGCGGCTGTTCGAGGCGGTGGCCGGCATGGCCGACACCTTCCGCCCCTCGGCCGTCGGTTACGAGGAGGATCGGCGGATCGACCCCGAAAGGCGGCGCTCGGTCACCGCGATGGCCAACGACCGGGTGCGGGCGCTGGTGCTCGATCCGGTGCGGGCGACCATCGCCGCGCTGGGCCTGACGGAACGCCTTGGCGTACGGATCGGCCCCGACGGCCCGGTCATGACGCAGGTGCATTGCCACCGCGGCGGAGATTTTTTCTCGGCGCACCGGGACGGCACCAACCTGCGCCACCCGTGGCGCGAATTGACCTTCGTCTACTACTTTCACCGACGCCCGCGGCGCTTCACCGGTGGCGACCTCTACGTCTACGACGCGGGTCTGAGCGACGAATTGCGGGTGGACCCGATGGCGTTCACCCGCATCGAACCGGCGCACAACAGCCTGATCCTGTTCCCCAGCCGCGCCTTGCACGAGGTCGCCCCGGTGGCCTGCGACAGCGACGACCTGCTGGACGGCCGGCTGGCGGTCACCGGCTGGATGCGGCGAAGCGATTGACGCCTCCGCGCGGTCAGCCGTTTCCGCCCTCGACCCATCGCAGGAACTGGCCGATGTGAAGGCCGCGCCCGAAGCCGCCCAGCAGTTCGGGGGTGCGCCGTTCGGCCTCTTGCGCGTCGGATGGCCAGTCGCTGGCGATCGCCCGCAGGCGCGGCAGGTTCATGATGCGGCTGGCGAGTGGCGAGGCTTCCAAACGATCGATTTCGGCCACCAAGTCATCCCGCAGCAGGGTCAACCGATGAAACCACTGCGCCGCTTGCCGGCCATGGTCTCGGCTGTCGACCACGTCCGTGGGCAGCCGATCGGCGAGAACCCGCCGGGCGAAGGAGCGCGGCACACCGTCGCGCCGCCACAGTTCGGAGGGAATGGCGAGACAGAACTCGACGAGTCGCCGGTCGCCGAGCGGATCACGATGTTCCAACCCGCCAACGCGCGGCAAGGCCGCCAGTATGGGTCTTTGCGCCCAGGTGTGTTCCAGGAATTTGTGGCGCGACCGCGTGTCGGGGGTCGGCGCATCCGAGACGAAGCGCTTTGAATCGAAGATGTCGTCGGCGCCGATTTCAGCGGCGAACGAGGGGGCGATGACGGAGAAGTCCTCCCATCGATGCGGCTTGCGGCCACGCAGGCGCTGGATCGCGCGCCGGATTCGGGGCGGCAGCAGAGGTGCGATCAACTCCTGCCGCAGTCGCTGGGACACGCTCTCGCCATTGCGCCAGAGACCATGGATTTGCCGCATCAATTCCGGCACATCGCCCGAGACCGCCAGTTCGGCGAGCGGCGCATCGCATCGCCAACTGAGCGTCATGTTGCCGGACAGCCCGGTCAACACCACGTTTCCGCCAAGCTGCCGCACCTTCTGGGCGCCCGGCATAAAGCAGCCATAGTTCGTAAGGTTGCGGATGGGCAGCCCAAACGCCCAAAACAGGCGCGTCGGGTCGATTTCGTCGGCCGTCAACGCGCCCGCCGGTGTTCGGTGGGCGACCATGTTGGGGTACCGGCGGGCGACCGCTTCGGCCAACGGCCATTCGTCGTAGATCAGCCCCTCCTGGGGAGGTGGCAGCGGCGCGCTCGGATCTGGAACGACGGTGACCGTGTGCAACGCCTTGGGTGCCACGAGACGCGCGGCCGTGGACGCCACAGCCGTGGAATCGAGGCCGCCGGACAGGTGGCACACCACGGGACCGGCGGCGCGCAACTGTTCAGAGATCACCCTGTCGAGCAGTTCGCGCGCCGCCTCGACATACTCTTCGTCGCGTCGATAACGGATTCGCCGGCTCCAGTCCGGGCGCCAGTAGCGGCCGCCCTGGATTTCATTCTCCGTCCAGACCAACCACCCGGCCGACGGCAGGCGGCCGGTTCCGCGGTACATCGTCGCTCCCGATGGGATGGGGCGGTCGAGCAGCAGATGGGCGGCGGATCGCAAATCCACCTCACGCGGCCCGTCGATCAACGCTTGCACGGCGTTCACGGAGGTGGCGAAGACGATCCCGCGCGGCGTCGTGTGATGGTAGATGGTCCTGCCGCCGACCGCGTCACAGGCCAGGAACAGGCGCCGCCGCTCGTGGTCCCACGCGGCGAACGCGAAATCACCCAGCAGCCGGGCGCTGGCATCCTCACCCCAGCGTTCCAAGGCCGCCATGACGAGTCGGCTGTCGGGCGGGTCGCTCGGCGCGCGTCCCAGCCCCAGTTCGGCGATCAGGTCGTCGCGGTTGTCGATTCGGCCGTCGAAGACGAACACCGATCGTCCGCCCGCGAAGCCGCCCGGAAGCCGTTCGCGCCGATCTTCCGGTGTCACGATTCCCTGGGCATGCGCCAGCGCCAGCCACTCGCCCCGCCACAGGCGAGGCTTGGCCGTGCCATGATTCGCCGCGATCACGGACAGGCGACGCGCGGTACCTTCGGTGATCGCCTCACCCGATCGATCGACGATCCCGACAAAAAACGACACGACGCCAACTCAGGATATGTTCGGATTGACGTAGCTGTCGTTAGGCGTGTAGGTCTTGGAATTCGCCGTTGATGGCACCGAGTCGCAGACTTGCAATTTCGGCGCTCGCCACGTCTTCTTCAAGCGCCGGCTCTCCGTTGTCCGCAAAGCGGCATCCTCGTTGGACCTCGTCATGGGGTGCAATCCTTATCGTCAGTCGCTGGCATTCCAAACTACGGCCTTTCACTCGAGATATCCAAGCCTTCGCATGGCGGCGCCATGGTCATGCTGAATGCGAGCCGCTTGCTCGGCCGACAGCACCGCCCGCCAACCGCCCGCCTCGCCACGGCGGAAGAACCGCTCCATGCGCAACGGCTTCTCACCGAAGCCTTGCTTCTCCTCCTCGATGCGCAGGCGCTCGAACGTGGTCGCCTCGACGGCCGCGGCGATCGCTTCCGGTTCAGCGTCCCAGCCCAGGAATGTCGCCACTTCGGCGAGAACGGCCGGCATGTCGGCCACCATATCTTCGTAGCGCACGGGAAGCACGCGAACGCCGGGGGCATCGAGCCAGCTTTCCACATGTCGGCGCCAACTCACCCAGTGATAGTCGATCTGCCTCCACACGGCCCCTCTTTCATGTGGCGGGGACCTCATGAAGGCGATGGCTCGGTCCAGGGACGTGCCCTGGTGGTGGGATAGCGCGACGGCCACATCCCGCGGATCGCGAACGATATACACGGCGCCCAATGTCACGGCCGGCGGGAACATCGGCTCGCCGGCCGGGGTGAGAATCCAGGGCTCGTGCACCTTGCGCAGCATCGGTTCGGGAGCCTCGCCGCTCAGCGTTTCGAAGACGCGCGGGCGCAAGGTTTCGATCTCCGCCGCGCTCAGATCCGACGACTCCACGCCCAATACCTCGTCGAACACGGCGCGGAGGCCCGACACCGTCGCCCATCCGGCGAATTCGGCGAAATCCACCGGCTTGCCGTGACGCAATGCCCACAGCGCCAGCCGCATCCACGTGTTGCCGGACTTGGGGTAGGAGGCGAGCCAGTAATAGCCGCTCATGCCCGGCCTCCGCCATCGCTTGGCTGGCGGGCGGCGAGGGCCGCCACCTGCGCGTCAAGGTCGCCCAGCCCCATCCGGCGCCATAGCCGGTATGACGGCGCCGCGTCGGCGATTCGCGTCAGAAGATGGAACCGCCGTGCGGGGGAGAGCAGACGCTGGATCGTCCGGCACCGGTAGATGTCCTCCTCCAGGCTTTGCACCGCCGTCACCGGGTTCAGACGTTCGGCTCTGTCCTGGCTGGGCAGGCGCGCCTCCTCCAGGCGGTAGATGGCGGCCAGCGGCAGCGGTTCGGCCTGGAACCGGCCGTCCAGCGGGACGTGGAATTTGTCCAACGCGGCCCGGCTGCGCTCCAGCCCCTCGCGTGGCAGGGCGAAGGCGCTCATCACGTCGTCCCACAGCTTGAGTCGTGGGAAGGACGGCAGCACCAGCGGCCCGCCCGGCGCCTCGACATCGACCACCGTCACGTCGTCGGACAGCACGGAATGGCCGTGCCGGTGGAAGGCGGCGGCCAGCGTGGACTTGCCGGCCCCGGACACGCCCGAGAAGGCGATGGCGCGCCCGCCGATCGCCACGCAACTGGCGTGCAGCGGCAGCAGGCCGCGCTGGGCGCAGAGGACGCCGAAGACGGTGCCCAGCAGGAAGACGCGCACATCGGTCGAGTCCGGGGCCATCTCCGCCCGCACGGTCACCGTGTGTCCACCCTCCACCAGATAGGCGGCCACTCCGGGAATGGCGAAGCGGCAGGTGCCGTCCGTCCCCATTTGCAGCAAGGGGCCGGCGACGACCGGCGCGTCCAGGCGGTCGGGCACCGCTCCAAGGCGGATCGCCACGTCGGGCGCGCGACCATCGCCGGTCCAGGGCGGCAGATCGGGCAGCGGCAGGTCGGAAACGACCTTGAGTCCGCAAAGGATTCGCACGGTGGTCACCCCGGCTCCAGTGCGCTGTCGGCGAGTTGCGTGATGCGCCGAGAACCTTACAGCATCTGGATGGGTCCGCAATGGCCAGGATGGTGCGAAAAGGCGAGCGCCGGCCGGTTGCTTTCGCTGGCCAAGCTGGTAAGCTGCGCGCGCCGAATTGTGCAACATCTGATCCGGACGGTCGAAATGAACGATAAGGATTTGGACGTGCGGGTCCTGGGTTCCGGCGACGCCTCGTCTCGTGGCCGGAAGCCTTGGCGTGCGCCAAGGTTGAATATCGCGTTCGCCAGACAGTCCACGCTGAACAACAACACGCCGCAGGACGACACCGGCGGTGGGTTCGGTTCGGGGAACAATCTCCCATCCTGAACCCGCCATGTCCGTTTTCGCCGGCGCGGTGTCCACCCATGGGCGGCCGCTGCCGCCTGGGCTGGCCGATCGGCTGTCCTCCGCGATCGAACCCTATGGTGGGAACCGGGCCGTTCAATGGTCGTCATCCCACGCCGTCCTGGTCCACCGGCAGCGGGTGGTCACTCCCGAAGATGCCCTCGAACGGCAGCCGGTTCGCGATGCGAGCGGTCTGTTGGCTCTGGTGCTCGACGGGCGTCTTGACAACCGCGACGCGCTGATCGCCGCGCTTCGGCTGGGCGAACGGGCTTCGTCGCTCCCCGACAGCCGCATTCTCCTGGCCGCGCTCGAACGCTGGGGCGGCGACGCGCCTGGGCATCTGCTTGGCGACTTCGCCTTCGCGCTGTGGAATGCCGCCGAACGGCGCCTGACGCTGGCCTGCGACCATATCGGCGGACGGAGCATCCATTATCACCACGGCGACGGCATGGTGGTGTTCGCCACCATGATCCACGCCGTGCAGGCGATGCCGCACGTGCCGCGGGCCATGGATGAGCAGGTTCTGGCGGACCTCATCATGGATCTCGGCGCCGCGAACGATCGGACGGTGTACCGGGGCATCGCCAGGGTGCCGCCGGCCGGCCGGGTCGTGGTCGCGGGGGGGAGCTTGCGGGTCGAGCGCTATTGGGAACCCGATTTCGAACGTCGCCTGGCGCTCAAGGACGACGAGTACGTCGAGGCGGCGCGCGAATTGCTCGACCAGGCCGTCGCCTGTCGGCTGCGCGCCTCGGGCCGGATCGTCGCCCAGGTCACCGGCGGGCTCGACTCGTCGGCCGTCGCCTCCACCGCCGCGCGGCTCATGGCGCCCGGCGTGCTGAGAACGGTCACCGCCGTGCCCAACCCAGCCGCGGCGTTGCGCCAATCGCCGGGCATGTACACCGACGAGCGGCCGTATGTGGAAGCGATCGCCCGGCGCCATCCGAACATCGAGCCACACTTCGTGCCCGCCGCCGATGGGCCGACCTTGGAAGACGACCCGGCCCGACTTTTCCTGTACACGGGCATTCCCTTCCGCGGCATCATGAATGTCGGCTGGTTCGCGCCGACGGTCGCGAAGACGCGCGCGCTGGGCGCCAGCGTTCTCCTGGTCGGAGGATTCGGCAATCTGACGCTAAGCTGGGACGGATCGCGCTCGCTGGCCGATCTTTTCGGCGGCGGCCGATGGGTTCGCATGGCGCGCGAGGCGACCGCGTTGGCGCGGACCACCGGGCGGTCGACCGCCTCCATCTTGCGGCAGCACGCGGTGGTGCCGCGAACGCCCGCCGCCATACGCCAACTCTACCGACGCCTCCGCGGCCGTCCGGACCGCATGCGGGCGGCGAGCAGCCCCATCAACCCCGCCTTCGAAGCGGAATGGGGCATTGCCGAGCGGCTGCGGCGGGAAAACCGCCTCGATCCCTACGACACGCATGGCGGCGATGCCGATCATCGTCGCCACTGGCTGAACAAATTCACCGCCACGCGCGCGTACCTCGCCGCGCTTCGGGCGCATGAAGGCTACGAAACGCGTGACCCGCTCGGCGATTTGCGATTGATCGAGTTTTGCTTGGCCGTGCCGGCCGAGCAATATCTGCGTGGCGGCGACACCCGCTTTCTGGCCCGCCGCGCGCTGGCCGATCGCCTGCCGGTCGAAGTGACCCAGAACCGCCTCGTCGGTCGCCAGTCACCGGACTGGTTCCACCGGATGGACCTTCGACGCGACGCGATCATCGCCGAACTGGACCGCCTCGACCGCTCGCCATTGGCGCGGCGCTGCCTTGATCTTCCGCGCCTCAAGGCCGCCGCCGCGGACTGGCCGGCCGATTGCGAGGCCGCCGAGCGGCGGGCCGACGAATTCTACGCCGTCTTGAACCGGGGCATCCATTACGGCCGATACTTGCGATGGATCGAAGGCGGCAACGAGTAGGCTACAGGTATCCCAGACGCTCCATGACGCGGCCGTGGTCGCGTTCGATGCGGCCGGCCTGCCGCGCCGTCAGCGTGTCGCGCCAACCGCCGGCTTCGCCGCGCCGGAAGAAGCGCGGCATTTCCGGCGGCTTGTCGCGGAAGCCCCGGCGCGCCTCTTGATCGCGCAGCCGCCCGAACCGGGTCGCCTCGACGGCCGCGATCACGGCTTCCGGGCGCACGCCGCTCCAGCCCAGAAACGCGGCGACGTCGCCAAGCACGGCCGGCATGTCGGTGGTCATATCCTCGTAGCGCACCGGCAGAACGCGGAGTCCCGGCGCATCGAGCCAACTCTCCACATGCAGGCTCCAGGTCGAAAGACGGCAGGTGAGGTGGCGTCCGGTGGTGCGCGCCGACGCGACCAGCCATGCGGCCGGCGCGGCGAGGAGCGCGACGGCGTCATCGATCGCCATGCCGGCGTGATGCGCCAAGGCCACCGCGACGTCGCGCGGATCGCGCACGACGTAGACGGCGCCCAGGGTCACGGCCGGGGGAAACAATGGTTCGTCGGCGGGTGTCCTTAGCCAGGCTTCATGGACCTTGCGCAGCATCGGCTCCGTCGCTTCGCCCGCCAGACTCTCGAACAGGCGGGGGCGCAACGTTTCGACCTCCGCTTCGGTCAGGTCGGACGATTCCACGCCCAGCACCTCGTCGAACACCGCGCGGCAGCCGCCCACCGGTATCCAGCCGCCAAGAGCCGCGAAATCGACCGGCCGGCCGTGGCGCAACGCCCACAGCGCCAGCCGCAGCCAGGTGTTGCCGGATTTGGGATAGGACGCCAGCCACTGGAAGCCGCTCATGTCCGGCCGTCGCCGCCCTCATGGCGCGCCACCAGGGCCGCCACCTGCGCGTCGAGCCCGCCGAACTCCAATCGCCGCGTCAGGCGGTGCGACGGCGCCGCCGCGGCGACGCGCGTCAGCATGCGGAACAGCCGTTCCGGGCCGAGCAGGCGCCGCGCCAGCCGATGCCGGTACACCGCGTCGTCGAGGTCGCGCACGGCGGACGGGGTGTCCAGACCCTCCACCCCGCCCCGCTCGGGTGGTCGGACCTCGCCCAGATGGTAGATGGCCGCCAGCGGCAAG
>JADGAL010000399.1 GCA_015232025.1 Alphaproteobacteria bacterium | reverse complement strand
CCTCGAGGTCGAGCAGCGCGAGGTCAAGGGCCATATGTGGCATCTGCGCTATCCCATCGAGGGAAGCGGGGAACACATCGTCGTGGCCACCACGCGGCCCGAGACCATGCTGGGCGACACGGCGGTGGCCGTGCATCCCGAGGACGAGCGCTATCGCCATCTGGTCGGCCGCAAGGTGATCCTGCCGATCGTCGGCCGCGCCATCCCGATCGTCGCCGACGAGTATTCCGACCCCACCAAGGGCACCGGCGCGGTGAAGATCACCCCGGCCCAGTGATGGGGCAGATCGAGCACCACATAGGGCGCCAACTGCCGCACCAGTTCGAGCACGCGCTCCAGCGCGTCGGCCTCGACCGTCATCATGCGGCCCAGATCGGCCGGCGACAGCAGCACCTGCAAATGGTCGTCGTGACGCACCAGGAAGCGCTCGATCAGCACTTGGTCGGCGCGATCGGGATTGGCCAGGATGTCGCCGACCGTCTGCTTGGAGTCGAGATTGAGGGCCAACCCCGCCGTGCCATGGGCGAGGTCGAGGTCGACCAGCACGACGTCGTCGTCGATGGCGCGCGACAGGCTCCAGGCGACGTTCTGGGCGATGGTGCTGGACCCCACCCCGCCGCGCGCGCCATAGAAGGCCAGCACCTTGCCGCGGGCCGGCGCCGACGGGTCGGAGAAGATCGAGGCGATGGCGTCGACCACCTCGCGCGGCGACACCGGGCTGACCAGATATTCGCTGACGCCCTGCTGGATCAGGGTGCGATAGACGTGGATGTCGTTGAGCGAGCCGATCACCACCACCCGCGTGCCCTCGACGCAGACCTCGGCGAGGGCCGCCAGATGGGCCAACATGGTTTGATCGTCGCTGGTCTCCTCGACGATCACCAGTTGCGGGGTCGGGCGGTCGGCGTAATAGGCGGGCGCCGTGTCCAGGCCACCATCGACGATGGTGAATTTCGACTTCGACAGCAGCCGGTCCTCGCGCACCCGCTCGAGCGCCGCCCTGACCTCGGGCGTGGCGGCGAACGCCTCGATGGTGAGCTTGTAGATCACGGCCTAATCCTTGAACGAGATGTAGGGCTCGACCGCCCAGGTGCTGGTCTCGACGCCGGTTCGGTACTTGTTCAGCATGTCGGCGGCGCGCGCGCCGTCGCGACCGCTGGGCCGCCGGGCGCGCGTCAGATCGCGCGGATTGGCCACCATGGCGCCGATGTTGCGCTGAACCGCGCAGCCGAAATTGGCGCTGGGCTCGTTGGTCATGAAGGTCGAGCCGCTCCATTCATAGCATTCCGGCGGCACCGCGACGTTGCGCTGGAACGAAAGGCGCGCCTCCATCGGCCGGGCCGGCTCGCCGACGATCAGGGCCAGCTCGATCTCGTCTTCGCGCAAGCCGGCCTCGACCAGCGTCGCGGCCAGCCCCCAGGCGGCCTCGCGCGCCGCGGCGTCGTCATCGGTCGCCGCCCCGACCTGGACCTGGACCGAGCCCTCGCCGGCCCGCACATAGGTTTCGGCGAATTCGGTCAGGGCTTGGCGCTCGGCCTTTTGGAAGCCGTCGGCCAGCGCCGCCGGCTGGAAGGCCAGCACCATCGGCCGCCGCTCGACCCGCAACGGATTGTTCAGGCGGTAGTCGTGACGCGCCACGTCGCGGGCGGCGTCGCAGCCCGTGGCGAAGACCAGGGCGGCCAGGGCGGCCCATGCGCGGAAACCCGATGCCATGCCGCCCCTCCCCCTATTTGACCAGATAGCCCACCGGGCCGCGCAGCGGATCGCGTCCCAGCGTGCCCAGCAATTCCTCGCGACCATAAACCTTGTGCAGGCGGCCGAGCAGGTAGAAGTCGAGATCGCTGGCCGCCACGAAGCCGTCGGTCGGCAAGGCGATGGCGCCGGGATCGGTCGGCTGCACGACATAGGCGGTGACCGAGATGACCAGTTCGGTCTCGTTGCGCTGGAACTGCTCGCTGCGGAACAGCGAGCCGATGATCGGCAGATCCTTGATCGCCGGCAGGCCGATGTTCGAGGTCGCGACGTCGTTCTGCAACAGGCCGGCGATCATGAAGCTGCCGCCGCTCGGCAGCTCGACGGTGGTCGCGGCGCGGCGCACCGCGAAGGTCGGCACCGACAGGTTCGAGTCGACCGAGGTGACCGAGCTGACCTGGGTTTGCAGGTTCAGATTGATCCGTCCGCCGTCGATCACCACGGGCTGGAAGGTCAGCAGCACGCCGAAGGGCCGGTACTCGATGGTGCGGTAACCGTCCGAGTCGGTCGAGGCGATCGGCACCTCGCCGCCGGCCAGCAGCGACGCCTGCTCGCCCGACACCGCCGTCAGCATCGGCTCGGCCAGCACCTTGAGCAACTCGTCGTTCTGGCTGGCGTCGACCGAGGCGTCGAGCCAATCGAACAGATCGCCGACCAGCCGGCCGGTCGGCCAACTGACGAACAGATCGCCCGCCAGCGTCTTGTCGGCCGTCACGTCGAGGCGGGTATTGAGACCCAGTTGCTTGACCACCCGACGCTGCACCTCGGCGACGCGCACGCGCAGCATCACCTGATGCTCGCCCATCACCCGCAGCAGATTGACCACGTTGCCGTCGGCCTGCACGAAGCGCCGGGCGATCGACACGGCGTTGGCGACCTTCTGTTCCGAGCGCAGATTGCCGGACAGGAAGACGCTGTCGCCGACCGCGCCGACCGCGATCTTGTCGTCGGGCATCAGCTCGGAATACAGCTTGCGGATCGTCTCGGTGTCGAGTTGGACATTGACCTCGACCCGCTTGATCAGGCGGCCGTCGCGTCCGAGGAAGAAGACGTTGGTGTCGCCCACCGCCTTGCCCATCAGGAAGACCTGGGTCGCCGAGCGGACCAGCACGTCGAGCGTCTGCGGGTTGCCGACCACGATGTCGCGCACCTCGCCGGGCAGGTCTATCGGCCGGGTCTTGCCCACCGCCAGATCGATCACGCCGTCGGGGCGGACATCGGCCTCGCCGGTCGACTGGCGCGGCCGGGGCGGCGGCGGCTTGGGAGCCAGCGGCACGAGGCGCGGCGGCTCGGCCAATACGGTGCCGACGGGTGCCGTGGTCATCGGCACGCGCTTCAATTCAAGCGGCACCACCTTGGGCTGGGCGGCGGCGACCGGTGGAG
>JADGAL010000398.1 GCA_015232025.1 Alphaproteobacteria bacterium | reverse complement strand
CGGCCAGGCGCTGCCGGCCCTGCTGGCCAACGCGCCCCACCTGTTCGCCCTGCTCGACGCCGCGGCCGTCGCGGGCTGGGTCGAGGCCGGGCTGGCCGCCTATTCCGGCGGCCGCCACCGCCTGCCCGCCTATTTCGGGCTGGAGACCGCCGACGCCGCCGCCACGCTCGCCCGCTTTCGACGCGGCACCCTGCTGGCCGACCGCGAGCGCGAGTTGATGCTGATCCAGAAGGTGTTGTGGCGGTCGGATTCGCCGTTGCGGCCGGTGGTGGTCGAGATCGGCCAAGCGCCCAAGCCGGCCTGGCTGGACGGCGAGGGCATTCACCTGCCGGACGCCTTGCACGACCTGGGCGGCGTCTCGGGGGCGGAGCGCTACCGCGCCCGGCTGGCCCATCTCGCCGCCCACCGGCGCTGGAGCGCCCCCTTCCTCGCCGACAACTTCAGCGTCTTCCAGCACCTGGCCATCGAGGTGTTCGAGGACTCGCGGGTCGAGGCCCTGGCGATGGCCGAGTATCCCGGCCTGGGGCCGATGTGGCGCGCCCTGCATCCCATCCCGCGGCCCGACGCCTGCCCGTCCGACGCCTCGCCGATCCGCCACCGGCTGGCGATGCTGTCGCGCGCCCTGCTCGACCCCGGCCATTCCTATGCCGACCCGTCGCTGCTCGACTTCGTCGCCCGCTTCCGTCGGCGGATGGCCGCCGACCCCCACGACCAGTCCGCCAGCGCCGAGCTTGGCGTGCGGTGGCTGAAGGAGAGCTACGACCACTCCTACCGTCGCCCCGGCATCTGGTTCGAGGACACCCTGGTCGACTACCGCGACGACAATCGCGTGCTGTGGCGCTTCCTGGAAGACGTGAAGAACGAGGACGAGTTTCACTCGGACTATGGCGCGCTCGACCGCTTCGTGCGCCCGGCCGGCGAGGACGCCGCCGCCCCGCCCCGGCGCTATCACGAGTGGGATCACGGCCAGCGGGGCTACCGGCTGGACTGGACCTCGGTCTACGAGGTGCCGGCCCCGGCGGGCGATTCGGAACGGGTCGACGCCATGCTGGCGGCGCAGGCGCCGCTGGCCCGGCGCCTGCGCAAGGTGCTCGACCGCCTGACGCCGCAAGGGGCGGTGCGCTCGCGCGGCCACATGGACGGCGACGACATCGACCTTGACCGCCTGATCCGCGCCCGCCTCGATCTTCGCCAGGGCCGCGAGCCCGATCCGCGGGTGTTCGTGCGCAACCGTCCCGGCGAGCGCGACGTGGCGGTGCTGCTGCTGCTCGACCTGTCGCGGTCGGTGTCGGCGACACCGGCCGGCGCCCAGGCCAGCATCCTGTCGATGGAGCGGGAATCGGCGGCGCTGCTGGCCTGGGCGGCGGCCAAGCTGGGCGATCCCTTGGCGGTGGCGGGCTTCGCCTCGGACACCCGCCACCGCGTGCTGTTCCGTCCCGTCAAAGGCTTCGAGGAAGCGTGGACCGCGGCGCCCAAGGCGCGGCTGGCCGGGCTGGAGGCGGGGCTGTCGACGCGGATGGGCGCGGCGATGCGCCATGCCGGCACCCTGCTGGAGCGCCGCCGCGAACGCCGCCGCCTGCTGCTGGTGTTGAGCGACGGGGAGCCGGCCGACGTCGACGAGCCAGACCCCAGCCACCTCAAATGGGATGCCCACGCCGCGGCGACCGAATTGCGCGCCAAGGGGATCGTCCCGTTTTGCATCGCCCTCGACCCGGCGGCCGACGCCTATGCCGGCGACATCTTCGGCGCCAATGGCCATGCCGTGGTCGATCGCCCCGCCCGCCTGCCGGAGCGCCTGACCACGCTCTTTCTGACCCTTACGCGTTAGCGGGCCGCGAAGCGCGCCTTTCGGTTGGGTCTGGATCGGGCTATCCTGCCGTCTCTCAAGGGCGGATCGGCCGCCCATCTGGGAAGGGTTTTACTCCGGTGGTTTGACATGTCGTTCATCTTCCGGCGGCCTCGGGGCCCGCTGCGTCCAGCCTTGATGGCGATTATCGCCGTGGTGGCCGTATTGATTGTTGGCGTGCACTTTCATATCGGCCTCGAGTACGAATTTCATCTTTTCATGAGCCTTCCGGTCCTTGTGGCGGGATGGGTATTTGGTACGGTCTTCGGTGTGGTGATCTCGACGTGGACGATGGCGTTTTGGCTTTGGGCCGACTGGCTGCTCGATCGGCACGAGACCCATGAGATCCTGGTGGTCAATACCACCATGCGGTTCGCGATCTCGCTGGCCGGCGTATGGATGATCGCGAAACTCCGGACCCTTCTCGATGATTTCCAGACGATGGCTTTCAAGGACCCGCTGACCGGTCTGCCGAACCGGCGCGCGTTTCAGGAGGTCGGTCGCCAGTCCTTGGCGGCGGCGGCGCGGCAGGGCACGCCGTTCACCTGCGTCTTCATCGATCTCGACCGGTTCAAGGAGGTCAACGACTCCCAAGGCCATCAGATCGGGGACCGAGTGCTCCAGGTCGTGTCCAAGGGCCTGCGGCGGCATATCCGGGCCAGTGACGTGGCTGGCCGGCTGGGCGGCGACGAATTCGCGCTGCTGCTCCCGGACATGGGGCCGGCCTCAGCCTGGAGCTATGCCGACGACTTGAGACGCGCCCTTCTCGATCTGATGAAGGCCAACCACTGGCCGGTGACCTTCAGCATCGGACTCGCCAGCTACGTCAAGGCGCCGACGAGCTTCCGGGCGATGTTGGCCGATGCCGACGGGCTGATGTACGAGGTGAAGAGAACCGGCCGGGATCGCATCCTGCAGCGCGAATTCGCTCCCGACGAGGCGGCCGGCGGCCCACCGAACTCACCGGCGGCCAACGAGCCCTAGGACCGAAGGGACGCGGTTCACACCCCGCACATCGTCTCGAACACCGTCTCCAGATCGCGCGCGAAGCCCGCGCGGTGTCCGCGAATCGGGGATCTGAGCCCGCGAAGGCCGACGGTGATCCGTTCGAGATGATCAAGATTCATGTGATACCCACCCGGTCTGTCCTCGGGCGATCTTCCGCTGGTCCGAACCCGGCCGTCACGACCCGATCACATGGTCGATGCGCCGCTCGAGTTGGGGGCCGGTGACGGGTTTGAGGACGAAGGCGTCGACGCCCAGATCGCGGGCTTTGACCACCATTTCGGACTCGCCGTGGCT
>JADGAL010000397.1:2682-3158 GCA_015232025.1 Alphaproteobacteria bacterium | reverse complement strand
GCCGGAATCCGGCTCGATCTGGCCGGCCATCACCTTGAGCAGCGTCGATTTGCCGCTGCCGTTGCGGCCGACCAGACAGGCCTTTTCGCCGCGGCCGACCGAGCAGGCCACGCCAGTGAACAACGGACGGCCGCCAAAGGTGACGAACACGTCGCGCAGGGAGACGAGGGGAGGAGGTGCCATGGCGCCAGAAGCTAAGGGGCCGAAGCGGGCTTGGCAAGCGGGCGCGCGGCGGCTAAACCATTCCGCCATGACCGCGCCCCTGACACCCGAGCAGCTTTTCGCCCATCTCGACGCGCTGGGCATCGAGACCCGCACCCACCACCACGCCCCGGTCGCCACCGTCGACGAGGCCAACGCGGTGTGGGCCGGCATCGACGGGCTGCATTGCAAGAACCTGTTTCTCAAGGACGCCAAGGGCAAGCTGTGGCTGGTGGTGGCGCGGGCCGACTTCCGCCTGGACCTGAAATCGCTGC
>JADGAL010000397.1:541-2583 GCA_015232025.1 Alphaproteobacteria bacterium | reverse complement strand
GCCCTTCGCGGTGGTCAACGACCGCGACCGGCGCGTCGACGTGGTGCTCGACGCCGAAATCGCGCGGCACGACCGGGTGTGCTTCCACCCCCTGATCAACACGATGACCACCGAGATCGCCAGCCGCGATCTTCAAACCTTCCTGCGCGACTGGGGCGGGGCGTGGCAAATCGTCGAGCTGCCGTGACGATGACAAGACAGGTAAACCACCAAGGCACAAAGACACCAAGAAGTCACCAAGGGACTTTGGCGGGTGGTTAATATATTCTAGATTCGGAGGTTCTCATGACCGATCGCGTGCTCATCATCGATTTCGGCTCGCAGGTGACTCAGCTCATCGCCCGGCGGGTACGCGAAAGCGGCGTCTATTGCGAAATCCACCCGTTCAACCGGGTCACCGCCGACTCGCTGGCGGCCTTCGGCCCCAAGGGGATCATCCTGTCGGGCGGGCCGTCCTCGGTGACCGAGGCCGAGGCGCCGCGCGTGCCCCAGGCGGTGTTCGAGGCGGGGCTGCCGGTGCTGGGCATCTGCTATGGCCAGCAAGCCATGGTGGCGCAGTTGGGCGGCAAGGTGGCCGGCTCGGACCATCGCGAATTCGGCCGCGCCTGGGTCGATGTCAGCGGCGAATGCGCGCTGTTCCAGGGCGTGTGGACCAAGGGCGGGCGCGAGCAGGTGTGGATGAGCCACGGCGACCGGGTCGAGGCGCTGCCCGAAGGCTTTCGCGTGGTCGGCGTGTCGGACGGGGCGCCATACGCCGCGATCGCCGACGATTCGCGCCGCTTCTACGGCGTGCAGTTCCACCCCGAGGTGGTTCACACCCCGCACGGCGCCCAGCTTCTGCGCAACTTCACGCACGGCATCGCGGGCTGCGTGGGCGACTGGACGATGCGGGCCTTCCGCGCCCAGGAGATCGCCAAGGTGCGCGCCCAGGTCGGCAAGGGCCGGGTGATCTGCGGCCTGTCGGGCGGGGTCGATTCCTCGGTGGTGGCGGTGCTGCTGCACGAGGCGATCGGCGACCAACTGACCTGCGTGTTCGTCGACACCGGCTTCATGCGCTCGGGCGAGTCCGAGCAGGTGGTGGCGATGTTCCGCGACCGCTTCAACATCCGGCTGATCCACCGCGACGCCTCGGACCTGTTCCTGGAGAAGCTGGCCGGCGTCACCGACCCCGAGCGCAAGCGCAAGATCATCGGCGCCACCTTCATCGACGTGTTCGACGAAGAGGCCACCAAGGCCGGCGGCGCCGACTTCCTGGCCCAGGGCACGCTGTACCCCGACGTCATCGAATCGGTCAGCTTCACCGGCGGCCCCTCGGTCACCATCAAAAGCCACCACAATGTCGGCGGCCTGCCCGACCGCATGAAGATGGCCCTGGTCGAGCCGTTGCGCGAATTGTTCAAGGACGAGGTCCGCGCCCTGGGCCGCGAACTCGGCCTGCCCGACGACATGGTCGGCCGCCATCCCTTCCCCGGCCCCGGCCTGGCCATCCGCATCCCCGGCCAGGAACTGACCCGCGACAAGCTGGAATTCGATCTATCTCGAGGAGATCCGCAACGCCGGCCTCTACGACGCCGTCTGGCAAGCCTTCGCCGTCCTGCTGCCGGTGCGCACGGTGGGCGTGATGGGCGATTCGCGCTCCTACGACTACGCCTGCGCGCTACGCGCCGTGACCTCGACCGACGGCATGACCGCCGACTACTACCCGTTCCCCCACGACTTCCTGGGCCGCGTCGCCAGCCGCATCATCAACGAGGTCAAGGGCATCAATCGCGTCACCTTCGACATCACCTCGAAGCCGCCGGGGACGATCGAGTGGGAGTGAGATTTCAATAGGTTATAGGGCGGCGAGGGGCGCCTTCGGGCGCCCTTCTTGCTGTCCGATCCAGATTGTGCGATCCTCGCTGTGTGTGATTTTGTGAGTTGATATGCGCACGGGGAGGGTCCAATGGCGATCTTCAAACGCGACGGCAGCCCCTACTGGTTCATCGAGTTCACGTTCAAGGGCAACAGGGTCCGCCAGTCGAGCGGCACGACCAAGAAGC
>JADGAL010000397.1:0-518 GCA_015232025.1 Alphaproteobacteria bacterium | reverse complement strand
CGCGAGCGCGTCCTCCGGCAGTAACTGAAGGACCAGATCCTGCTGTGGAAAGTCGCCGAGATGCGCCTTGGCGAGGCGATCGACCGCTACTATGACGGCGTGGTGCTGCCCAAGGGCAACGCGGACGTCGCCAAGCGGGAACTCTACGCGCTCAACCAGATGCGGGAAGTCCTGGGCGCCGATGTCCCCCTGTCGTCCCTGAACGCCCGCGCGCTGGCCGATTACAAGGACCGCCTTCTGGCCGAGCGTAAAGCGCCGGCCACCGTCAATCGCTATCTCGCGGTGATCAAGGCGATCCTCAACAAGGCGAACGGCGAGTGGGGCACCCTGGCCGTGGTTCCCCGCATCAAGCTGCTGCCGCTGGACAATGCGCGCCATCGCTGGCTGACCGACGAGGAGGAGATGCGGGTTCTGGATGTCTGCGCGCCGCACCTTCGTGACCTCGTGGTCTTTCTGGTGGATACCGGGGCGCGCCTACGGGAGGCGACGACCTTGACCTGGGCCGACCTGGACATCGA
>JADGAL010000396.1:2700-3170 GCA_015232025.1 Alphaproteobacteria bacterium | reverse complement strand
GCTCGCGGCGCAGGGTCGCGTCGTTCATCCGTCCGTCGAAGAACAGCAAGGACGGCTCGGCCTTGATGATCCGCCGGAACGGTTGGGAGCGCACCGACGCCCAGGCCACCAGCCATTGCAGGGCGATCAGCAAAGAGAAGGCCAAGACGCCCTCGGCCAGCGCCACGGTCTTGGACAGCAGCACGGTGGCGAGCGAAGACCCCAGCGAGACCGTCACCACCAGGTCGAAGGCGTTCATCTTCGACAGGGTGCGCTTGCCCGAAACCCGCAGCACCAGGACCAGGGCGGCGTAAGCGCCCGCTCCGACCACGAGGATGCGACCCAGGGCCGCCCAGCTTTCAAAGAACATTCAGTCCCCTTTGAGACGACGCGGACGGGTCTCGACGTCCTGGCCGACGAAGAAGCTGGCGAGCATGGCCGTGAAGTAGCCGAACAGCCCATAGCCGTACAGCGACAGCACCAGACACAGC
>JADGAL010000396.1:0-2608 GCA_015232025.1 Alphaproteobacteria bacterium | reverse complement strand
GGTTTGGAACCCGCCGGTGGGACCACCCCGTTCGAAGGCGTGCATCCCGGCCGCGCCGACCATGGTGACCAGGACGGTGACGCTGAGCACATAGCCGAAACCGCGCCGCCGGCTGGTGAGGCGGGCGCTGCGAATGCCGCGGTTGAGCGACGTCAATACCCGGACCAGCCTTACGCCGCGCACCAATCTCAAGGCGCTGGCGAAGCGCAGCATCCGGAACGCCGGCAGGGCCAGCGACAGGATGGTGACCACGTTCCTGCGCAGATACAGCGATTTGCGCGGCGCGACGAGAAAGCGCACGGCGAAGTCGAACACGAAGACGCCCCAGATCACATCGGTCGCCAGGGCCAGCGCGTGCGGCAGTCCGCGCACCAAGTCCACGACCAGGAGGACCGCCCAGCCCAGACCGAGAACCGCCATCGGCGTCTCGAGCCCCCGCTCGATCTGGCACAGCAGCCGCCAGCGCTGCCGGAACGCGGACGCCTCGGGCACTAGCGCCACGCTCCCCGCATCGCCACCCGAAGCGCGGTCAGCGGATGGCGCATGGCGTCCTCGACCGCCGTCGCCTCGAAGCCGCAATGGGCCATGCAGTTGGCGCATTTGGGGTGGCGGTCGTGGCCATAGGCCGACCAGTCGGTCTCGGCCAACAGGGCGGCGTAGCTGGGGGCGTAGCCTTCGCCCAGCAGATAGCAGGGGCGTTGCCAGCCGAACACCGTGCGGGTCGGGTTGCCCCAGGGGGTGCAACGGTAGTCGCGATTGCCGGCCAGGAAATCGAGATAAAGCGGCGAATGGTTGAAGCGCCAGCCGCGGCCCTTTCCCAATTGGAACAGGCGGCGGAAGAAGGCGACGGTGGTCTTGCGGCCCAGGAAGTGGTCCTGGTCGGGGGCGCGCTCATAGGCGAAGCCGGGCGACACGGTGACCGATTCGACGCCCATCGGGCCGCAGGCCTGATCGAGGAAGGCGGCCAGCCGCGCCGCGTCGGCGCCATCGAACACCGTGCAGTTCAGGGTGACGCGGAAGCCGGCCCGCCGCGCCGCCGCCACGGCGGCCACGGCGCGATCCCACACCCCCACCCGGCACACCGAGCGGTCGTGCATGCCGCGATCGCCGTCCAGATGCACCGAGAAGGTGAGGAAGGGCGACGGCCGGAACTGGTCCAGCCTCTTTTCCAGCAACAGCCCGTTGGTGCACAGATAGACATAGCGCTTGCGCGCCACCAGACCGGCGGCGATGGCGGCGATCTCCTTGTGCAGCAGCGGTTCGCCACCGGCGATCGACACCACCGGGGCGCCGCATTCGTCGGCGGCCGCCAGGCACGCCTCGACCCCCAGGCGGCGGCCGAGGATGTCGTCGGGCCAGTCGATCTTGCCGCAGCCGGCGCAGGCCAGATTGCAGCGCAGCAGCGGCTCCAGCATCAAGACCAACGGAATGAAGCGGTCGCCGGCCAGCCGGCGGCGCAGCAGATGGAAGCCGACGCGCGCCGCCTGGGAGAGGGGCACCGCCACCGCTCAGGCCTCCGACAGGGAGGGGGGAAGCTTGAAGTGGATGTCCTCGGCCACGCCTTGGACCTCTTCGACGGTCGAGGCGGGGCGCAAGGCGCGCAGGCGATCGACCACCTCGGCGACGCTGTCCTCGGGGGCCGAGGCGCCGGCCGTCACCGCCACCGCCTCGACGCCGTCCAGCCAGGCCGGGTCGATGGCCTGGGCGTCGGCGACCAGCCGGCTGGGCACGCCGGTCTCGTCGCCGATCTCGCGCAGCCGGTTCGAGTTCGAGCTGTTGGCCGCCCCCACCACCAGCACCAGATCGACGCCGGCCGCCACGGCGCGCAGCGCCTGCTGGCGGTTCTGGGTGGCGTAGCAGATGTCGTCCAATCCGGGGCCGACGATCGCCGGGAAGCGGCGGCGCAGCGCCTCGATCACGGCGCGGGTGTCGTCGACGCTCAAGGTGGTCTGGGTGATGAAGGCGATGCCGGCCGGCTCGCCCAGTTCCAGCGCCTCGACATCGGCCGGGCGGGTGACCAGATGCACCCCGCCGGGCACCCGGCCGCGGGTGCCCTCGACCTCGGGATGGCCGTCATGGCCGATCAGCACCACTTGGCGGCCCTCCAGGGCGTGGCGGCGGCCCTCGTTGTGGACCTTGCCGACCAGCGGGCAGGTGGCGTCGATCACCGGCAGGCCGCGGCGCGCGGCCTCGTCCTCGACGGCGCGCGAGACGCCGTGGGCGCTGAAGATGGTGGGGGCGCCCTCCGGCACCTCGGCCAGGCTTTCGACGAAGACGGCGCCCTTGTCGCGCAGCGCCTCGACCACGCGGCGGTTATGGACGATCTCGTGACGGACATAGACCGGCGGGCCGAATTTCTCCAACGCCCGCTCGACGATCTGGATCGCCCGGTCGACGCCGGCGCAGAATCCGCGCGGACTGGCCAGAAGAATGGTGAGCGGCTGTCGTTCCATGGACCCGAAAGGCATAGGCGATGGGGCGCATCAGGCGGGTTTCCCGGCTTGTGCGCCGCAACGCGGTTCTCTAAAGTGCGGTTCGGCAGCAATAGCAGAATTCCCGGCAGGGAGAAAGGCAGACATGAGTGATGCCGTCGCGGCGCATCCCGGCC
>JADGAL010000395.1 GCA_015232025.1 Alphaproteobacteria bacterium | reverse complement strand
CTTGACGGCATCGCCGCCGAGGCGGTGCGCAACTGGCGCTTCGCCCCGGCGCGCCGCGGCGCCCAGGCGGTGGCCTCGGTGGTCGAGGTGCCGATCCGTTTCAGCCTGACCGACAGGGAGCGAAAATCGTGAACGATGGAGACTGGCTTTCCTGGTGGGGAGGCGCCGACTGGCTGGTGCGCGGCGTCTTCATGCTGCTGCTCGCCATGTCGGTCGCCGCCTGGACGGTGATGCTGGCCAAGGGGCGGGAATTCGCCCTGGCCCTGCGCGCCGAGCGGACCTTGGCCGGGCTGCTCGATGCGGGCCGCCACGAACGGCCGGCCGCACCCAGCGGCGCGCTGGTCATGCACGAGTTGCGCGAGCGGCGCCAACGGTTGGAATCCGGCCTGCCGCTGCTCGCCACGATCGGCAATGTCGCGCCCTTCGTCGGGCTGCTGGGCACCGTGTGGGGCATCGTCCACGCCCTGCGCGCCCTGGGCGGCGCGGAGGCCGTCAACATGGCGATGGTCGCCGGCCCGGTCGCCGAGGCGCTGGTCGCCACCGCCGCCGGCTTGTTCGCGGCGATCCCCGCCGTGGTCGCCTACAACCACCTGCTGCGCCGCCTGTCGATCGTCGCCTTGGCGATGGAAGGCAACGCGCAGCGCATTCTCCACCCGCCCCGAGAGGAGACGGCCTGATGGCCTTCAGTTCCCCCACGACCGAGGACCGGCCGTTGTCCGAGATCAACGTCACGCCGCTGGTCGACGTGATGCTGGTCCTGCTGGTGATCTTCATCGTCTGCGCGCCCTTGATGGCGCAGTCGTTGCGCGTCACCCTGCCCGCCGCCGCCGCCGAGCCCCTGACCGAGTCCCGCCGCGCCGCCGTGACGCTGACCGCCGAAGGGGCGTTGCTGCTCGATGGCCAGCCGCGCTCGGCCGAGGCGCTGACCGCCGACCTGACCAGCCGCCTGACCGCCGAGCCCACGCTGGTCGTGGAATTGGCGGCCGATGGCGCGCTGGCCTATGAGCGGGTGGCCCAGACGGTGTCCTTGCTGCGCCAGGCCGGCGCCACCCGGCTGGCCTTCGCCACGCGGGGCCAATCATGAGGCGCGCCACCACGCTGGCCCTGGGCGGGCTGATCGCCGCGACGCCGGCCTTGGCGGCCGAACCGGACGCGGTGCTGGACGAGGTCAGCGTCACCGCCTCGCGGCTTGAGCGGCCGACCTTGGCGGTGCCGCAATCGACCACCGTGGTCGGCGCCGAGAAGATCGAAAAGGAGCGCATGGAGAATGTCGGCGACGCGCTGGAGGAAATCCCCGGCGTGCTGGCCGAAACCCGCAACGGCGGCTACGACACCCGCCTGATCATCCGCGGCGCCGGGTTGAAGGCCCGCTACGGGGTGCGCGAGATCACCATCCTGCGCGACGGCGTGCCGATGACCGATCCCGACAGCTTCACCCGCTTCGACTTCATCGACACCCAGGACATCCAGCAGGTCGAGGTGGTCAAGGGGCCGGGCAACGTCAATTCGGCGGGCGCCGCCGGCGGCGTGGTGCAGATCAACTCGAAATCGGTGTTCGACACCGAGAACGACACGCTGAAGCTGGGCGGCGGCGTGCCCCATCGCTTGCAGGGCCACGCCCGCTGGGGCGGCTGGCTGAACGAGGAATGGGCCGCCTCGGCCTCGGTCTCGCACCGGGAAAGCAATCCCGACTGGCGCGCCTGGAACGACTTCTCGACCAGCCAGGGTGGCGCCAAGCTGGGCTGGGCGCCCAAGGACGGCGGCCGCACCTTCGAGGGCGAGGTCAGCTATTCCGAGGCCGATCTGCAAATCCCCGGCGCGATGAACCGGAGCATGTACCAGAGCTTCGAGCGCACCGGCGAGCAGACCGGGACGTCGAGCGCCTTCAAGCAGTCCGGCCGCTATTCCTCGATCCTGTTCGCCAATGGGCGTTACGAACAGACGATCGGCGATTGGACGATCAAGCCGCGCCTGTACGTCACCCGCTGGGAGCACGTCCATCCGGTCACCGGGGCGATCAACGTCAACCCCGGCAACTGGGTGTTCGGCGGCGATCTGGAAGGCGATTGGAAGCACCAACTGGGCCGCTTCGACGCCACCCTGGCGACCGGCGTGACGATGCGCCGCGACACCGTCGATGGCGAGGAGAAATACGCCTGGGCCGACACCGTGACGTCGTCCTCGGGGCGCATCACCGCGACCAACTCGGACAGGCGGGGCAATCTGCTGGAGCGCAGCGACGCGGCCAACACCCTGTATGGCGCCTTCGTCGAGGAATCGATCCGCCTGACGCCCACCGTCACCCTGGACGCCGGCCTGCGCGCCGACCGGGTCGAGTTCGACATCCAAACCGAGCAATTCGGCGTCTACGACTATGCGCGCGGCATGTACCTGCCGAGTTTGGCCGATATCCTCACCGATACCGGCTACACCCTGGTGTCGCCGCGCATCGGCGTGACCTGGGAGTACCAGCCGGGGCTGGCCGCCTACGCCTCGCTGGCGCGCGGCGATCAGGTGCCGTCGAGTAGCGAACTGGCCGCCAACCCCAATTTGCGCGCCGCCACCTCGACCAATTACGAGGTGGGCTTGAAGGGGCGCCGCAAGGGCTGGGGCTTCGACGCCGCGCTGTATTGGAACCCCGTCGAGGACGAGATCACCCAGGTCGTCGAAAACGGCCGCTCGCTTTACCAGAACGCCGGCCAGACCGAGAAGCTGGGCACCGAATTGGCCGCCTGGTGGAGCCCCGTCGAGCGCCTGACGATCGGCGGCCATTGGGCGTGGAGCCGCTACCGCTTCGACGAGTTCACCGAGGTGGCCGGCGGCATGAACCGCGACCTGGCGGGCAAGACCCTGCCCTTCGTCCCCGAGCACCAATACGGCTTCTTCGCCCGTTGGGCGCCGCGCGACGATCTGTGGCTGCGCGTCGACACGCGGACCTGGGGCGAGTACTGGATGGACAACGCCAACACCATGACCTATCCGGGCTACCAATTGCTGACCGATGTGTCGGCGGGCTGGGAGGTCGGGCGCCACTCGTTGCGCCTGTCGATCGACAACATCTTCGACCAGCGCTACGCGTCCGAGGCCAACAAGGACGCCACCGGCAACGAGTTCTATTACTCGGGCGAGCCGCTTTCGGCTTTGCTCACCTATGTGCTGAAGCTGTGATCCGCGGCGCCCTTCTGCTG
>JADGAL010000394.1 GCA_015232025.1 Alphaproteobacteria bacterium | reverse complement strand
ATCGTCATGCAGCCCTTCGAGACCTCGGTGATCAAGGCGGTCAACGTCCGCGCCGGCGACATCGTGCGCAAGGGCGACGTGCTGGCCATCCTGGACGCCACCTTCGTCGGCTCGGATTACGCCCAGCTGCAAAGCCAGCGCGACAGCTTCAAGGCCCAGAAGGACCGGCTCGACGCCGAACTGGCCAAGCGCGACTACGCGCCGGGGGCCGTCCCCACGCCGGACGAGATCCTTCAGGACGCCATCTGGCGTCAGCGCCGCACCACCTACAACTCCCGCATCGAGGACCTGGATCAGCAAAGCGCCGAAAGCCGCGCCAGCTTGGCCACCCTGAAGCGCGACATCGATTTGCTGGGCGATCGCCTGCGGGTGATCGAGGAGATCGAGGGCATGCGCCGCGATCTTGAGAAAAGCTCGGTCGGCTCGAAGCTCAACGTGCTGGTGGCGCGCAGCGACAGCCTGTCGGTGCGCCGCGAGATGGAGCACACCCGCAACACCATGCTGCAAGAGCAGCACCGCCAGAACGCGCTCAAGGCGCAGCGCGAGACCTTCGAGAGCGAGTGGCGCCAGAAGGCCACCGAGGAACTGATCGACGTCACCCGCAAATTCGAAAACGTCGTCGAGCAGCTTCAAAAGGCCGAACGCCGCCGCGAGCTGGTCAATCTGGTGGCGCCCGAAGACGCGGTCGTGTTGCAGGTCGCCCAACGCTCGGTCGGCTCGATCCAGCAGGCCGCCGAGGCGCTGGTCACCATGGTCCCGCTCAACGCCGAGCTGGAGGCCGAGGTGCGCATCGCGCCCGACGACGTCGGCCTGCTGAAGACCGGACTGCCCGCCAAGATCAAGCTGGACGCCTTCCCCTTCCAGAAGCACGGCACCCTGGAAGCCGAATTGCGGACCATCTCGGAAAACACCTTCACCACCGACAACCGGCCGGACAGCCCCAGCCATTACAAGGCGTTGCTGCACCTGACCAAGGTCGATCTGCGCAACGTGCCCGAGGAGCAGCGTTTCCTGCCCGGCATGACGCTGGTCGGCGAGATCAAGCTTGGCACCCGTTCGGTGATCTCGTACTTCCTTTATCCGCTGATCCGCACCTTCGACGAGAGCCTGCGCGAGCCGTGAGTGGGGGGCCGGCGGTTCTGGTGATTGGCGGCGCCGGCTATGTCGGCGGCCAGACCTGCAAGGCGCTGGCTTCGGCCGGCTTGGCGCCGGTGGTCTATGACGACCTGTCGAACGGCCACGAGTGGGCGGTTCGCTGGGGGCCTCTCGAGCAAGGCGATCTGCGCGACGAGGCCCGTCTGATCGAGGTGATCGGGCGGCACCGGCCGACGGCGGTCCTGCACTTCGCCGCCCTGATCGAGGCGGGGATATCGGTCGCCGACCCGGCCCGCTTCTACGACACCAACGTCGCCGGCACCCTGGCCCTGCTCAACGCGATGCGGACCACCGGCCTCGAACGGCTGGTGTTCTCGTCGACGGCGGCGGTTTATGGCGAGCCGCGCGAACCGCCGATCCCCGAAAGCCATCCCCTCGCCCCGATCAATCCCTATGGCCGCACCAAGCTGGCCGTCGAGTGGATGCTGCGGGATTTCGCCCGCGCCTATGGCCTGGGCTGGGTGGCGTTGCGCTATTTCAACGCGGCCGGCGCCGATCCCGATGGCGAGATCGGCGAGGCGCACCATCCGGAAACGCATCTGATCCCGCTGGCGCTCGACGCCGCCGCCGGGCGGCGGCCCGAGATCGCGGTGTTCGGAACCGACTATCCAACCCCGGACGGCACCTGCGTGCGCGACTACGTCCATGTCGCCGATCTGGCCGCGGCGCATCTGCTGGCGCTGCGGCGGCTTGAGCAAGGCGGGTCGAGCGACGCCTTCAACCTGGGCAACGGGACGGGTTTTTCGGTCGGCCAAGTGATCGAAGCCGCCGGTCGGGTGGTCGGCCGTCCGGTGCCCACCCGAATGGCGCCGCGCCGTGCGGGCGACCCGCCGGTGCTGGTCGGCGATCCGTCCCGCGCGCACGCCGAACTGGGCTGGCTACCGGCGCGGCCGGGTCTCGACGCGATGATCGCCGACGCTTGGCGATGGCATCGCAAGCATTTCGGCATCTGATACATGGCGTAATCGGCGGGTGGCTGCTCTCCATTCGGCAACGGGGTCGAGGTGGTCGTAGCGCGTCGGCGCGCGCACCGCGTAGTCGGCAAGAGCGTCCGGAAGGATGTCCAGCTGATGAGTCAGGAACTCGACAAGATAGCGTCCGTCAAGCTGGTGTAAATTCGGGCACACGCCAAGGTGGTCATGATCATGCGGCCTGGTGTGGAATTGTGATGGTGCCAGTGTCGGCCATGGCTTCGACCTGCATATAGCGGTTCTGGGTCTGCCATTCGTCGTTCTGCTCCAAGAGCACGGCGCCGATCGGGCGCAGGATGGACTGCTCGTTGGGGAAGATGCCCCGCGTCGAAGGCGAAGAGATCATCCTCGTCTTGCACTGGCAGGGAGGTGACCACACCAGGCTGTGCGTACGCAAGAACAAGTCCGGGGGCCATCGCTGGACGACGGACGCGTCGACCGAACAAATGATCCACGCACTCGCGCGCTTGTGGGCAGGCAAGCGGACAGGGCGCGGCAATACCTGGACGGAAGCCCGTCTGCGCTCGTTCCGAACCAGCCACGGCATTGCCGTATACCGCCAAGGCGAGCGGGCCGAGCGCGGCGAACTCACCCTCGACGAAGCTATCGCGCGGCTCAACGTCAGCAAAATGACGGTATTGCGGCTGATCCACGCCGGTAAGATCGAGGCCCGACAGATCTGCAAGGGGGCTCCGTGGGTAATTCCCGAGCACGCTGTCCGCGAAATTGCCACCAAGGGCCGATTGCCCGTCCCATCGAAGCCGGTAACAGAAAATCCAGATCAAAAGATACTGCAATTCCAGTGACGTAGCGAGGTGGGCATTATGAATCGGGATCGGCTGGGCCGCAGAGGATCACATGGCGGTGGTCGCGTATCCACTGGCAGGAAGCCAGCTTGAGGAAGAGGGTGCGGTCACCCTCCCCAGCCGTCGCCCGATCAGCCCGCGATCGTGTCCCAGGGAGTGGTGTAGGAGCGGCGAGGCCATCTCGATCTCCGGCGGGTTGGGCCGGGTACGTCAGGCGGCCACGGCGGGCAGCCCGACCAGGGGATCATCGCCCAGGTGGGCGATGGT
>JADGAL010000393.1:1223-3211 GCA_015232025.1 Alphaproteobacteria bacterium | reverse complement strand
ACATCGGCCGCGCCATCGCCGCCGAATTCGCCCGCAACGGCCACGACTTGGCCCTGGCCGCTCGCAACACCGAACAGGCCGGGCGCGACGCCGAGGATCTGCGGCTGCGCCACGGGATCACGGCGTCGGTCCACCGGCTGAACGTGCTGGAGCAAGCCGAGGCGGTGCGTCTGGCCGAGACCATCGAGCCGTTGCCCGACGTCGCCATCTGCGTCGTCGGCCTGCTGGGCAGCCAAGCGGCCTCGGCCGCCGACCCCGCGGCTGCCGAACTGGTGCTGCGTAGCAACTTCAACGGCCCCACCGCGGTGCTGGCGGTGCTGGCCAACCGGTTCGAGCGGCGCGACGGCGGCGTCATCGTCGGGATCAGCTCGGTGGCGGGCGAGCGCGGCCGCGCCAGCAACTACGTCTATGGCTCGGCCAAGGCCGGATTCACCGCCTTCCTCTCGGGGCTGCGCAACCGCTTCGCCGGCACTGGCGTGCATGTCGTGACAGTCAAGCCCGGCTTCGTCGCCACCCGCATGACGGAGGGCATGAACCTCCCCGCCCGGCTGACAGCCCGGCCCGACGAGGTCGGCCGCGCCGTCTATGACGCCTGCGCCAAGCGCAAGGACGAGATCTACGTCCGGCCGGTGTGGCGGCTGATCATGGCGGTGATCCGCGCGATCCCCGAGTGGAAGTTCAAGCGGCTCAAGCTGTAGGGCGGGTCGCGCCAATCCTGGCCATGATCTGGCTCTCAACACGCTGAAGCGACCCAACGGGGCCAGGGGCTGCCCCGGATGCCGATCCCTCCGCGAATCGAGTCGCGAATGGCGGGGCTCCGGCGTCACCCGCCGCCACGCAGTTATCCACAGGTCACGAAGTTATCCACTGGAGTCTTGTCGCGCCAAATTTGGAGTCTTGTCGCGCGACTCGCGGTTATCCACTGGAGTCTTGTCGCGCAAACTAATAGTTCAACAAATAACTTTTCAAATAGCCTGCGCGACAAGACTCCAAATTGACAACCAGGGCGGAGGGTGCGGTAATCGGGGCCGATGGGGAGGCCATGGCCGAGATACACACTTTGATTGGAGCGACGGGACAGGATGCGGCAAGATCCGCAGCCAGCAAGAAGCTCGTCAAAGCCGCCTCGGCGATATTGTCAGACGAAGCAAATGACATCGGCATCAGCTATTCCGGTTTCGCGCTGACCGCTTTACCACATCGCCGACTGCCAGACGCCGACCCTTGGGAGCGCCGCGGACATCGAGTCCACCTGCTGGTCGAACCGGGCCGCCTGCCGGTCCGGGGCGGCTTCAAGCTGTACGGCGTACCGTACGGCAGCCGGGCCAGGATGATTCTGCTCTACCTACAGACCCGCGCGATTCAGACCGATTGCCGCGAAGTCGAGCTCGGGCGGTCAATGAACGAATGGCTCGAGCGGATGGGCGTGAGCGTCGGCGGCCAGACGTACAAAGACATCCGCGACCAGTCCGCCAGGCTCTCGGCATGCAGGCTGACATTCGGCTGGGAAGACGAGCATGGTCGACTGGGCTTTGAAAAAGATCAGATCGTCAGTGGTGGTGTACAGTTCCTTTCAAGTACAGAGCAGCCAGGGCTGTGGAGTGATACTGTAAAGCTATCGGAACTATTTTTTAAAGAGCTGAAATCACATTCGGTACCACTCGCTGAAACAGCGCTACGCCAAATCAGTAGCTGCTCAACCGCGATAGACGTTTATATTTGGTTGGCTTATAGGCTTCACAGCCTTGATAAGCCACGTACAATTACCTGGTCGGCACTGGCCGAGCAGTTTGGCGCTGGTTATTCCCGCTTACGTGATTTTCGCAAGCGCTTCATCGAAACATTGCAATTCGCATGCGCTGTTTATCCCGACGCTTGCGTCCAGATTCGCGACGAGGGCCTGGTGCTGCACCCCAGCCGGCCACCAATCCGCAAGGTGATCGGCCAGGGTCGGTAGGGTCCAGCGCGCGACAAGACTCCAAACCCCG
>JADGAL010000393.1:0-1168 GCA_015232025.1 Alphaproteobacteria bacterium | reverse complement strand
CCCCGGCCATCGCCGTCACTGCGGCCACTTGTCGGGGGGGCGTGACCAGAGTCCGAACCGATTCGCGACGCGCGCCGGAAGTGAGATCCCTCGAGGAACTCCGGTCGCGCGCTCGCAGGGGGGGGAGGCGGGCCGTTGAACAGGGTCGTGGTCGAGTAGCTCAGCCGTTCGGCTTTCGCCCTCACAGATCCGGGCATGCGGATTTCCCGCACCCGGCTCTTCCCGAAGGTAACCCGCGTCATGCTTGCCGTGGCCTCCATGGTCGAGTGATCCGAGGCAGTGGCAGGGCGAAGCGCGCAGTCACAGCATCGAATTCCGCCCAGCCCATCCGTCGGCTCTTCTGGCTTCGCCGCCGAAGGCAGCGACACCAGATGAGGCGGACCTGCTGGCGGAATCCGCTGAGCGCCGGGTAGTTGTGCGGCCGGTCGTAGTAGCCGTAATGACCCAGCGATACGCTGGCGTACCAGCGGTATTGCGCGGCCAGTGGGGCGTGCATCAGGGTCGTGTCCCCCCGAGTGGTGTAGGAGCTGTGGGTAACTGGGGTCATCGCAGAGTCTGTTCAAAATCGTACGCTAAGCGGCGGGCCTGGGCGAGAAGCCGGCTGATGGTCGCCGGGTGGACGCCGAACAGGCGGGCCACCTCAGCGGGCGTCTTTCTGCCCGACGACACCATGTCGACAATCTCCGTCCGCTGACCGGCGCTGAGCTTTGGCTGCCGGCCACCGCGGCGGCCACGGCTGCGGGCCGCCTCCAAGCCGGCACGGGTCCGTTCCCGGATCATGGCGCGCTCGAACTCGGCGAAGGCGCCGAGCATCTGCATCATCATGCGGCCGGCCGGGCCGGTGGTGTCGACGGCCTCGGTCAACGAGCGGAAGCCGGCGCCGGCCTGCTCGATCCGCTCCAGAATGAGCAGAAGGTCCTTGAGCGATCGCGAGAGCCGGTCGAGCTTCCAGACCATTACCACGTCGCCAGGCCGCAGGTGATCGAGAAGCCGCTGCAGCTCGGGCCGATCCCACCGGCCCCCTGACCCGGCTTCCTGAAAGATGCGGCCACATCCGGCGGCGCGCAGGGCGTCGGCCTGGAGGGAAGCATCCTGGTCTTCGTGTCTGGAGACGCGCGCGTAGCCGAGCAGCATCGCCGAATTCCTTGCGTAAACCTGTTGCCTTGGC
>JADGAL010000392.1 GCA_015232025.1 Alphaproteobacteria bacterium | reverse complement strand
CGCCGGCCACCGCCGTGGTCGAGACCACCACGGCCCATGGACCGCCGGCCGGGTCGGTGCCGGGCCGCGCGCCCAATTGCCGCAGCAGGCGGCACAGGGCTTGGTCCAGCGGAGCCGGCGCGTTCACCAGGATGGCGGCGCCGGCCAAATCGACCGGCGGCCAGCGGCGGCGGTCGGGCAGGGTGCCCAGGGGCACGGTGAACCACAAGGTGGACCCCCGCCCCGGCGCGCTGTCCAGGCCGATGGCGCCGCCCATGCACTCGACCAGGGCGCGGCAGATCGAGAGGCCCAGGCCGGTGCCGCCGTAGCGGCGGCTGGTCGAGTTGTCCGCCTGGACGAAGGGATCGAAGATCGACGCCTGCTTGTCGGCCGGAATGCCGATGCCGCTGTCTTCGACCTCGAAGCGGATATCTTCGCCCTCGGGCCGGGCGCGCAGGGCGACATGGCCGCGTTCGGTGAATTTCAGCGCGTTGCCGCCCAAATTGACCAGGATCTGACGCAGGCGGCCGGCATCGCCCTGGAAGAAATCGGGCATCCCCTCGGCGACTTCCGAGACCAGCGTCAGGCCCTTTTCGGCGGCGCGCACCGCCAGCACCTCGGAGGCCTCCTCCAGCACCTGGACCAGCGAGAACGGGGCCGGGTTCAGTTCGATCCGCCCGGCCTCGATCTTCGAGAAGTCCAGCACCTCCTCGATGGTGCCTTGCAGCACCGCGGCCGAGGTGCGGATGATGCCGGTCAACTGGCGCCGCGCCTCGTCTTGCTCGCCGGAATCGAGCAACTCGGCGGCGGCCACCACGCCGTTCAGGGGCGTGCGGATCTCGTGGCTCATGGTGGCCAGGAACAGCGACTTGGCGCGGCTGGCGTCCTCGGCCCGTTCGGCCGTCTCGCGCAGGCGGGCCTCGGTGTCGCCCAGGCGGCGCATCAGGTCGTGGAAGGTGTGTTCCAGCAGTTCGACCTCGTCGGCCTTGCGATCCTGGCCGCCGGGCCCGCCGGGCGCCAGCCGCTCGATGAAGCGGGTCAGGCGGCTGATCGGGCCGGTGACCCGCCGCTCGAGCAGGAACATCATCAAAGGCGCCACCAGCAGCAGCGAGGCCAGCGCCATCCAGCCGGCCAGCAGCGCGGCGTGGCGGCCTTGGGCGCGGATGTTGCGGGGCAGGGTGGCGCGCACCAGCAGCGCCGCCCCGCCATCCGCGTCGCGCAGCGCGGCATGGACGGCCAAGTTGTCCTCGTCCAGCACCTCGACCTTGAACGGGTCGGGTCCAAACGGCTCGCCCAGCTCGATCAGGGCCACGCGCAGGTCGACGCGGCGACCGAAGGCGGCCAGCCAGTCCTCGTCCAGCAGCCGCCCCATGATCATCCAGCCGCGCGACGGGCCCGCGCCGGCGCTGGTCACCACCGGATGGGCGGCCAGCAGCAGCGGCCCTTGCGCGGTCGAGACCACGGCGATGCGCGGCCCGTCGCCCGGCTGGCCCAGAAACGGCCCGACCTCGTCCGGTTCGAGACCCACCTCGCCGGCGCTCCACACCTCCACATTGGCGATGTCGCGAATCTGCATCAGGTCGAGAGACAGATTGGGCAGGGTGCTGTCGGGGGTGATGCCGGTCTCGATGAAGTTCGGGTCGCGATCGTCGAGATAGGCATAGACGTCGTCCCACACCGCGTAGTCGCGGGCATGGGTGCCCAGGGCGGCCGATTCGACCGCCAGCGCCTGGAACAGGCGCCGGCCGTCGGCCCGCGCCTCTTCCCACTCGGCCCGCTCGAAGGCCGGTAGAACGGTCGCCAACAGCACGCCCGACACCACCAGGGCGCAGATGGCGCCCGAAGCGGCGATCAGCGCGATGAATTGGCTGCGCAGGCGCATAGGCCGGCGGTCAGTCGTCGTCTTCGAAGGGACTGGTCACGACGTCGACCGTGGTGCCGACCACGGTGCGGGTCACCGCCACCGCCGTCGAGGCCGTGGTGGCGGCAAGGTCGACGACGCCGCAGCCGCCGAGCAGCGGCAGCATCAGAGCGAGAACCAGATGGCGCGGCGAATGGACCATGACGACAGCCTACCCGAATTCGCGAGCCTTGGTCAAAAACTATCCGCGCTGGCTTCCGGATGGCGGGGGCGCTAGTTATTGGCGATGTTTCCTCGACCGGGATCGCACGCGGACATGCTGAAAGTCGCCACCCATGCCGGGACCTTCCACGCCGACGACGTCTTCGCCTTCGCGATCCTCAGGGCGGCGGCCGGGCCGATCGAGCTGACCCGCAGCCGCGACGCCGCCGTTCTCGCCGACGCCGACGTGGTGTTCGACGTGGGCGGCGTCTTCGACCGGGCGGCGCGCAGATACGATCACCACATGCGCGACAAGCCCCAGCGGCCGTCCGGCGAACCCTACAGCTCGGCCGGGCTGGTGTGGCGCGACTACGGCGAGGCCGCCATCCGCGCCCTGCTGCCCACCGCCTCGCCCGACTCGCTTGGCCGGATCGCCGCGATGGTCGATGGCGGCCTGATCCGCGACGTCGATCTGATGGACAACGGCGCCATGACGCCCACGCCGGGTCACTTCTCGACCGTCGTCGAGGCGTTCAACGCCACCTTCGCCGAAAACGACCGCGACGAGAACGAAGCCTTCATGCGGGCCGCCGACCTGGCCTCGGCGGTGCTGGCGCGGGTCTGCGCGCGGGCGCACGCGGCGGTGCTGGCCGAGCAAGGCGTGGCCGAGGCCGCCGCCGCGGCGCGAGACCCCCGGATCATCGTGCTGGACCGCCGCATCCCGTGGGAGGACGCGGTGTTCGACCTGGACCTCGCGGAAGCCCTTTACGTCGTCCGTCCGGCCGGCGACGCCTGGACCTGCTCGGCGGTTCCGCCGAAGCGCGGCTCGTTCGAGCAAAGATTGCCGCTGCCCGATCCCTGGGGCGGACTGCGCGACGAGGCGCTGGTGGCGGCGACCGGCGTGGCCGACGCCACCTTCTGCCATCCCGCCCGCTTCGTGTGCGGAGCCCGCAGCCAAGCCGGCGCGGTGGCCCTGGCCAAGGCGGCGGTGGCGGCGGGCTAGACTCTAGGGCGAGGGGCGAACATTACATTCAGCGGTCGCGGCCGCTCGATCGTTTCCACTGGGCGACCGGCGCCGTGGCGTGGCTGGCCGTGTAGGGCACGTATTTGCGGTCCTCGCCCAGGAGGTGGGTGACCAGCCAGTCTTGCAGAAGCTCGAACAGGCGCCGCGCGTCCAC
>JADGAL010000391.1:1118-3224 GCA_015232025.1 Alphaproteobacteria bacterium | reverse complement strand
CGTGGTGCTCGCGGGAGTGACGACGACGGTGAAGGTGGCCCACATCCGCCTGTGCCACAGCCGGATGTTCTTGGTGGTGGCCTATCCGCGCGAGACCCAGGAGATGGTGTTCGGCGCGCATGACCGGGCGTTCCGCTTCTTCGGCGGCGCCTGCCAGAAGCTGGACAACCCGCCTTCGGCCGATTGCGCCCGCTACGACGCCCTGCTGCGGGGGGCCTGCCATGGAACGGCATGACCTTCTGGCGATGATGTCCGAGCTTCACCTGTCCGGCATGCGCGCCGCCTACGACGAGGTGATGAGCGATGGCGTCCGCCGCCAGCATCCGGCCCAACGCATCCTCGGCGACTTGCTGCGGGCCGAGCTGGCGGAAAAGCGGGTCCGCTCGATCCGCTACCGCCTGGCCGCGGCCCGGCTGCCGCTCGCCAAGGAACTCGCCGATTTCGACTTCTCGGCCTCGCCGGTCAACGCGGCCCTGGTGCGCGACCTTCATGCCGGCGGCCTGCTGTCGCCGCCCCGCAACGCCGTCCTGGCCGGCGGAACGGGATCCGGAAAGACCCATCTGGCCATAGCCATCGCCACCAACTGCATCCGCGACGGCGCGCGTGGGCGCTTCTTCAACGTGGTCGACCTGGTCAACCAGCTCGAGGCCGAGGCCCGCGCCGGCGACGCGGGCAAGCTGGCCGAACAGCTCTCCCGCGTCGACCTCGTCGTCCTCGACGAGCTGGGCTATCTCCCGTTTCCCCAAAGCGACGGCCAATTGCTCTTCCACTTGGTCTGCCGCCTCTACGAGCGCACCGCCATCGTCATCACCACCAATCTCGCCTTCGCCGAATGGGCCACCGTCTTCGGCGACGCCAAGATGACCACCGCGCTGCTGGACCGCCTGACCCACCACTGCGACATCCTTGAGACCGGCAACGAAAGCTGGCGTTTCAACAACCGGGGCTGACCCCCGGCGGGCCGCCCAGGTGGGCCCACAGGAACCTCCCACGCGCACCCACCACCAGCTCTGCGACGAGCGTGGCGGGCGCGCGCGGGTCCCTCCTATGGACTACCTGGACGGCCCGCCTCCAGCATCGAGGGGGGGTCAAAATTCGACGCCGATAATGACCTTCGAGGGGGTCAAATTTGGACGCCGATTGACAGTCTTGTCCTGCGTGGTGGCGGATCGCGTGCTCACCGGGGGTGCTATCCCCTTGGTTTGACAAGTCGGACCCCAGGCCCACCGCCATTCTCCGGGATGAACTCTACTCCCCCTTCGATCAACGTCTGCTCCAGCTTCTTCAACGTGGCGCCATACGCGTCGGCGCCGTTCTCGATCCTCGAGACGGTGTTCGGGCTGAGTCCGGACCTGGACGCGAGATCGCGGACGCTCCAATCGAGCGCCGCCCGGGCCATGCGAATCTGCTCCCGCGTGATCATTGGTACAAACACACAAGATGTTGTGCGGATGAGCTTGACTCGCCCCGCCGCACATTGGTATAAAACACCAATCTTGAAGGAGGTGATGGATCGTCATGCGCGTCGGCTATGCCCGCTACATCCGCAGCGCAAGCTGGCGAAACAGCCCGGGGCGACTTGAGGAATTGAGGAGAAGCGGGCATTCCTGCCGGCTGTGTGGTCGCGGCCGGCCCGAGGCGGTGATCACCGTCCATCATCGCACCTATCGAAATTTCGGCCGGGAAAGACCCGAGGATCTGACGACCCTGTGCGAGGAATGCCACCGGGAGGTGACGAACATCTTGCGTCGCCGAAGGCATGAGAAGCTGGTCATTCCGTTTCTCGATGTCGCCCGGCCCAGAAGCCGGGATATGAGGAGCAGCGTCGATGTCATACCAGACCTTGAGGTTCAGGATTGAGGGGACGGCGGCCCTGTTGATGCACAACGGGCGCCTTGCCGACCCCCTCAACGAATATGCACGCATTCTGAAGAGTTTGGCGAGCAAGCGAGTCAAGACCGACGCCGATTTCGAGAAGATGGCCGAGGTCGAGTGGCTCGGTGGACTGTGGACCTGGAACAAGGAACCCTGCATTCCCAGCGCGGTGATCGAGGCGGCACTGGTGAAGGGTGCCGGGCGCCGCCGCATGACGGACAGGGTCAAGGC
>JADGAL010000391.1:550-1006 GCA_015232025.1 Alphaproteobacteria bacterium | reverse complement strand
GTGATGCGGACGCGGCCCCGTTTCCCCAACTGGGCGGCCGAGTTCCGTATCGAGTACCTGCCCACCGTGGTCGACAAGACGGCGCTGGAAGAGCTGGTCGCATCGACAGGCGAACTGGTGGGCATTGGAGATTGGCGGCCGCGTTTTGGCCGCTTCAGGGTGGCGATCCTTTAGGAGCGCCACCCGCCCAAGCCTCCCGCGTCATGACAAGGCGAGGCCCGGCAAGGCGGCGGCGAGGCATGGCTAGGCAGGGAGGAAGGGCGGGTCCAGCCGGACCCGCCCTTCCTGTTCATCGGTCAAGGACGTGTCGCCGACATGCCCGCGACGTGGCGGCATGATGGGGCGCGGCGACAGATTCCATTTTTGGGAATCTGCATTGAGTGTAGCTCCATCTTTTCGCGCATTAGTCGATCGGCTAGGATGCCCCCTCTCGACTGCGGCAAAGGGGCATCGAAA
>JADGAL010000391.1:0-500 GCA_015232025.1 Alphaproteobacteria bacterium | reverse complement strand
AGGCCCTGGAGTGGCTTCCCCAAGGCGCCGGACTGAACGGCGGAAAGATCACGCTGGCGGACGCGGGGCCAAGGCGGCTGCTGGCCTACCTCCTGGACAAGCGGCAGGACTGGGTCGCAAACGCTGACGAATCCCTGTTCCCGGGACTGATCGAGGCGTGGGGAAAGAATGATGATCCGGCCGAGAGGATTATGGCCGCCGAGCGGGATGCCCACCACCGCTGGCTCCTGAAAAGCGTCCGGACCTTCAATTTCGGAGGACTTAACGCATTCGGCGGCGATGAATTCCTTCTTTCCGCCGAAGGCGCGAACTGGTGCCTGGAGGGGCAGAACGGTTCGGGCAAGACCTCCCTCGCCAACGCCGTCGTCTGGGGCCTGACCGGCAGCCGCATCCGCGAGCATGCCGACATCGTGGACGACTCCGGAAAACGTGAGCCGGTCCTCGGCCCCGGCGGGGAGAAGCTTGGAGAATGGCCTCCGCTGGCCGCATTCCCGAAAACC
>JADGAL010000390.1 GCA_015232025.1 Alphaproteobacteria bacterium | reverse complement strand
CGGGCAGGAAGCCGCTGGGCTTGATCTTGGGCGATCGGGCCATTCGCCTAGCCCTCGAGCACCGCGGCGATTCGCCAAAGGGCGTCGCGCGTCGTGTCGAGATCGTGGACCAGCGCCACCCGGATATAGGGCCGCCCCGGATTGACGCCGTCCTCGTCGGCCCGCGCCAGATAGGCGCCGGGCAGCACGCGAATCGCCGCCTTTTCCGCGATGGTCCGCGCGGCGGCCTCGCCATCGCCCACGTCAAGCCACAGGAAGAAGCCGCCTTGCGGCCGGGCGAAGCCGAAACGGCCGCCCAGGATCTCTTCGGCCGAATCCATCTTGGCGCGGTACAGCGCCCGGTTTTGCTCGACATGCGTCTCGTCGCGCCACAGGGCGGCGGCGGCGGCGATCACCGGCAGCGGCGTCGAGGCGCCGCCATACGAGCGCAGCCGCGCGAAGGCGGCCAAGGCGCGCTCGTCTCCGGCCACGAAGCCCGAGCGCAGGCCGGGCACGCTGGATCGCTTCGACAGGCTGTGGAACACCAGCACGTTGTCCAGCCCCCCGCCCAGCGCGGCGCAGGCTTGCAGCGCGCCGGCCGGCGGAGCATCAAACCAGATCTCGGAATAGCACTCGTCGACGCACAGCAGGAAGTCGTGCCGCCTAGCCAGCGTCACCGCTCGCTTCAGCCAGTCCAGCGAGGCCACCGCCCCTTGCGGATTGGCCGGGCTGCACGCCCAGGCGATGGCGGTGCGGTCCAGGATGGCCGGATCGATGGATTCGAAATCGGGCAGGAAGCCCTGCTCGGGTCCGGCCGGAACCAGCAGCGGCTCGGCCCCCGCCATCACCGCGGCGCCCCAATAGACCTGATAGAACGGGTTGGGCAGCAGCGCCACGGGGCGCCAAGCGCCCGGACAGGCCACCTGCGCGATCAGGTAAAGCGCCTCGCGCGTGCCGGCGACCGGCAGCACGGCGCGATCGGGATCGACCAGCCCCTCGGGCAGGCCGAAGCGCCGGGTCAGCCAGTCGCGCACCGCCCGGCGGAACTCCGGGGTGCCGTCAAGCGGCGGGTATTTGCCCCATCCACCGGCGTTGGCGGCCAGCGTCTCGGCCACCATCGGCGGCGGCGCGTGCTGCGGCTCGCCAATCGACATGACCAAATCACCGGGCCGCGCCGGCCCCAGCAATTCGGCGAGGCGGCGGAAGGGATAGTCGCTCAGGCGGTCGAGGCGGTCGTTCAGCATCCCCGCATTGATAGCGCGCCCGGGCCGGCGCGGAAAGACCTCAATGAATCCGCTCGCCGTGGATCGCCAGGTCAAGCCCTTCGCGTTCCAGATCGGGCGCCACCCGCAGGCCGATCGTCAGGTCGATCAGCTTCAGCAGTGCCCAAGTCGCGGCGGCGCAATAGGCGGTCACCACCAGCACGCCCCAGCCCTGGGTGGCGAGTTGGGCGGCGTTGCCCTCGATCAGACCCGAGGCGCCGCCGATCGCGCTTTCCGCGAATACCCCGGTCAGCAGGGCGCCGACCATGCCGCCCAGGCCGTGGACGCCGAAGCAGTCGAGCGAATCGTCGTAGCGCAGCATGCGCTTCAGCCCGGTCACGCCCCACAGGCAGACCAATCCGGCCACGGCGCCGATCGCCATCGCCCCGCCGGCCCCCACGAATCCCGAGGCGGGGGTGATCGCCACCAGCCCCGAGACGGCGCCCGAGATCACGCCCAGCACGCTCGGCTTGCCGCGCAAAGCCCATTCGGCGAACATCCAGGACAGCGCCGCGGCGGCGGCCGCCACCTGGGTGACCAGCATGGCCATGCCGGCCCGCCCATCGGCCGCCACCGCCGAGCCGGCGTTGAAGCCGAACCAGCCCACCCACAGCAGCGAGGCGCCGATCACCGCCAGCGCCAGATTGGCCGGCGACAGGTTGTCGACCCCGAATCCGGCGCGCGGACCCAGCACCAGCGCCGCGACCAGCCCGGCCACCCCGGCGTTGATGTGGACCACCGTCCCGCCGGCATAGTCCAGCACGCCAACCCCGCCGAGAAAGCCTCCACCCCACACCCAGTGGGCGACCGGCACATAAACGACGAACAGCCAAAGCCCCATGAACGCCAACATGGCCGAAAATCGCATGCGCTCGGCGAAGGCGCCGGTGATCAGGGCCGGGGTGATGATCGCGAAGGTCATCTGGAAGACCACGAACACCGTCTCGGGCACGTTGCCGGCCGACAGCGCGTCGATGCCGATCCCCCGCATCATCACCTTGGAAAGCCCGCCGATGAAGGCGTTGCCCTCGGAAAAGGCCAGGCTGTAGCCGGCCGCCACCCACAGGATGGTGATCAGGCCGCACAACGCGAAGCTCTGCATCATCATCGACAGGATGTTCTTCTTGCGCACCATGCCGGCGTAGAACAGCGCCAGGCCGGGCAGCGTCATCAACAGGACCAACGCCGTCGCGGTGAGCATCCACGCGGTGTTGCCGGTGTCGAGCATGGGTGACGGGTCCGTCATCTTCGCGCCTCGCGCAATGTCGGTCGCCTGGGTCTCCCAAAAAACGTGCCAGACCGCCCGGCCCGGCGCGCCGCTCGCGGTCGCGTCGCCGCGTGCCCATCGTCCGCCCAGACTCTGGGCGACTGCACAAAAAAAGGGCGCCCGGTTTGGGCCGGGCGCCAGGTGGGAGGAGAGATAGGGAGAGAGATGAAGGGACCCTAAAGCGCCTGGGCGCCCACTTCGCCGGTGCGGATGCGAACCGCTCCGGCGACATCGAACACGAAAACCTTGCCGTCGCCGATCTTGCCGGTGCGGGCGGTGGTCTGGATGGTGTCCAACACCCGCTCCAGCATGTCGTCCGAGACGACCACCTCGATCTTCACCTTGGGCAGGAAATTCACCACGTATTCGGCCCCGCGATAGATCTCGGTCTGGCCCTTCTGCCGGCCGAAACCCTTGACCTCGCTGACCGTGACGCCCTGCAGGCCAAGACCGGCCAGGGCCTCGCGGACCTCTTCCAACTTGAAGGGTTTGATGATGGTGGTCACGAGCTTCATGGCCGTCGCCCCGCATGATCGTCGATACGGTGCCTTCCCTCGCAAACCACGTGCCGCTTGGCCAAAGCGCACAATCCCGCCACCGGCGCGGGCGCCGGAACGCTGGCATTGCCCGTTTGATGGGCGGCGCCGTCAAGATGAGGAAACCGGAGCGGCCGGCGTCGGGTCACCACACCCGGCGCCGGTCACCTCCCGAATATGGCGT